>CAZHCH010000043.1:0-26353 GCA_964530985.1 uncultured Pirellulaceae bacterium
ATCGACTTCGACGATTCAATCCGGTGGCGTTCACGGAGGAGTGTCCTAATCGACATTAATTTAAAATAACTTGCAGTTTGAGACTGTGTTGGATTAGTGGTGATTAGAGCAGATTAGTGTTCCGTTTTTATAAAAAGATTTGGCCGGCGCTGACGTCATCGCCTGCCTTCCGGATCGTCGTTAAACTATGTTGAACGGCGCGTAGACAGGCCGGAGGCGACTGTCGCCACCTGCCCGAACAAGCCGCACATCTGGAATTTCCGGAATCAACCTCTGGGCCCGCTGGCTGTTTGGGGGCATTTCCCGAGGATTATCAGCAGGCCGGTTTGCTATGATCAACCCTTTCGAGAATATTCCTTGCTCTACTGAAGCACGGTGGTTGAAACACCGCGTCGATTTTTTAGAAATCGTCTTCAGACATCCTTCTCTCCGTCAACGCAAAGCGTCCTTTCGCGAAACGTTATCCCTCGCTAAATGTCATCCGCTAAAACAAAAAACTCGGGCTTACTGCCAGCTGAATTAGGGAATTCGAATTTCGATCAGCAATCCAAGTCCAAGCTGCGCCGCGAATTGGTGTCCGACTCGATTGCGACCGGTCTGATTTTCGCACTGTTACTAACGGTGGGGCAGCGAGTCATCGGATTTGTGCGTGGAATTTTGTTCTGTCGTTTCATGACCGATCAGGAGCTTGGCCAGTGGTCAATGGTTTGGAGTTACTTAATGTTGCTGGCTCCTCTGGCAGTTTTAGGGCTTCCAGGTTGTTTCGGAAAATATAGTGAGTACTACCGCCAGCGCGGCCAGTTGCGTTCGTTCATCGGTCGAATTTCGATTGTTAGCGTTGTGATGACCAGTGGATTGTCGGTCGCCGTATTTTTGATGCCCGAAACGTTCAGTTGGATTCTGTTCCGCGACACCCAAAATGTTCAATTGGTGCGTTTGATTGCGCTGGGTTTGATCTTTGTTGGGGCTTCGAACTTCCTGTCGTCGCTAATGGAGTCGTTGCGTCAAGTCAGGGTGGTCACGCTGATGCGCTTCATCACAGGAGTTAGCTTCGCACTTGTCGCGGTTTTACTACTGGCATTCTTCGAAGCTAAATCGTCCGCTGCGACGGTGGGATTTGCGATCGCCTGTTTGCTCGGCTCTCTCCCTGCTTTTTGGGTGCTTTGGAGAGGACGCGACAGCATCAACAATGATGGCGACTGGCTGTCTCACAGTTCGATGTGGAAACGTATTACTCCCTTTGCGGCTTGGCTGTGGGTTTCCAATATGGCAACCAACTTGTTTGAGGTCGCCGATCGTTACATGTTGATTCATTGGTCGAGCGGTTCGGCTGAATTGGCACAAGCGTCCGTCGGCCAATATCATTCAGGACGAGTGGTGCCATTACTATTGGTCGGTGTGTCCGTAATGCTGGCTGGCGTACTAATGCCCTACTTGAGCGAGTTGTGGGAAAAGGGCCGCAAGGATCTGGCCGCACGACAACTAAACTGGACCGTTAAGTTAACTTCGATTTGCTTTACTCTTGGAAGCGTCGCTTTATTGCTGCTGTCTCCGATCCTGTTCGAGTGGATTTTAGATGGACGCTATGACGACGGGTTGGCCGTGCTGCCACTGACATTGGTATATTGTATTTGGTATAGCTTGCACACGATTGGGCAAGACTATCTGTGGGTTTCAGAAAACGGGAAGTGGGCGACGGTCGCAACTGGGCTGGGGCTGGTCGCCAACTTGGGATTGAACATGCTTTTGATTCCAATCCTTGGCTTGCATGGCGCCGTTTTGGCGACGGCGTCGGGCAATCTGTTGATCGTGGTTTTGTTGTTCTGTTTAAACCATCGACTAGGCTGTAGGGCCGACTTAGGTATCTGGTTGTGCGCTGCGATACCGTTGATTTTGTTGCTGGGCAAACCATTGGCGGTGGTTGCTGCGATTGGTTTACTGGTAGTTTGTGTTAGTACAAACGTGTTCTTTAGCAAAGCCGAGCGTATCGAGATCCTGGAGTTGGTTAAACAACGGCTAGGACGAAGCTAGTTCGGTATACCAGTAGACTAGTGACTTGCTTCGGGCGAGTCTTGGTCGTCGTCGACGTCCTCTTCCGCCGAAGCCAACTTGATGACAGGTGCGTCAGGCAGGGCAGTTGATTGCCGAAAGCTATATGCATCGCGATAGCTCAGCGAATGGTTGCTGGCATTTACTGGAGTGTTTTTGTCTGCCAAAGTCGAATTGCCGAAGATGTTTTTTTGAGGACCAATTTTTTTTCCGGCAAAACGGTTGCCGTCATAGATGTTGCCTTTCTGGAAAGGCCCTGCACCTAATATCCAAGTGTGCGAGCTGTTGCTTTCGGCTTTGGCAACGCCCGACTGCCAGATTGGTTCTTTGGTTTTTTGGTCGTAGGCAAAGACGATCACTTTAGCTACGGCAGCGTGAGAGTTGGTTTGTGCAAGTGAAACTTCCGGAAGCGCAGCCACTGGTGAGTTCGACAGCACCGACGCAGCGGCTGACAGGCCTCCTGTTTGGGGAATTCCGTAGGTGATTTCGTGGTCGTCAGTACCCAAGGCGCCGACGCGAGCTTCGACAATGACGTCGGCAGATTCACGCGATTCTTGTATCAACGCACCGGTAGCGGTCAACTGGTGTCGAATCGCACTGATCACATAATCTTTGCTGACAAAGTTATCTGATCGAACCGACTTCAAAAAACTGGTATCAAAGAAAACCTTGCGACCGCTTAACTCATTGAACTCTAGTTTCGCGACGGCGTTGTCGACAGCTTCGGAAATGAGCAGTTGTTCGGTGCCGGTTCGTTTGGTGGTGGTGCCACAACCGACCAATACGACGGCGCATATTAACGCCGCTGCGTAAAAACTGAATTTACAACGAAATGCCTGTGCACTGCGTGCTGGTTGTTGAGGGGCCACGATGGAGGCGAACCGATTGGGCGATTTTGGGAGAACTTTGGAGTTGATTGATAGCTAGAAAATAGAGGTTTCTAAAGTACGACGGAACCTTGATTGGGGCGTTTTTGTCGGGTCAAAAGAGCAAAAACCCGGTTTTTCTACCTTGCCAGTGGCCTAGTTCACCAATCGAGTCCGCTTTAGCCGACTCGGAAGTGCGGATTTCCCAACGCGGTTTGGCGGCAGTAAATTAGCGATGCAATGATCTTAGAAATAAAATAACCTTAAAAGCAGCCCGAGTTAACCGACAATTGATAACATCGTGGCTTATATTGTAGACGCGACATGCGAATAATACGGAACGTCAACGCATTTCCTTCACCCACTGGAACGACTTATGCACAAGCCATCGGCAAAACGCGAATCTGTGATCGAGATGCTCGAACACGGCGGTTTGACTGAAGACAATGTCCGGAAAATTTCCCAGCAAACGGATGTGCCGGAAGCCGACATTTGGGGTGCCGGTTCGTTCTACCATCTGATCGATGACCAACAGCAAATCGACGCTGGTCCGCAAGTTCGTGTTTGCAACGGACTAACCTGCCGCATGCAGGGGGCTGATGAACTTGCCGACCGTTTGATAGCCGACGGACGACCCGTCACGCGGATCAGCTGCTTGGGTCAATGCGATTTGGCACCTGCTTTGTTAAATGAACAAACCGAATTGGAAACGTTCGCTGCAAACGCGACCGCCGTCACCCCGGACGATCCGGCGTTGCCGATGAACCTTGGCGGACCGCTTGATGATTCCTATCGTAATCTAGTCAAAGCAAAACAGATGTCGGCCGAGCAAATCATTCAGCAGCTCGAGGCGTCCGGTTTACAAGGTCGCGGCGGCGCAGGGTTTCCCGCTCATTTCAAGTGGACTTCCGTTTGTCAGCAAACCGAAACCGAGCGGTATGTGATTTGTAACGCGGACGAGGCCGAACCGGGGACTTTCAAAGACCGCGAGGCGATGTTGCGACAACCGCACAAAATGTTTGAAGGCCTAGCCATCGCCGCGCATGCCATTCAAGCCACCAGCATTTATATTTACATCCGAGGAGAATACGTTAACGAGTACCGCGTTATCTCGGAGGCCCTTGAGCAGGCTCAGTCTCACTTGGCTGATTTCGACTTCAAAATCGTGCGTGGCCATGGTGCTTATATTTGTGGTGAAGAAACGGCATTGCTGGAATCACTCGAAGGCAAACGAGGAATGCCGAGACTAAAGCCTCCCTACCCCACGGAGTCCGGCTTTCGTGGCAAGCCTTCTTTGATCCACAATGTGGAAACCATCGCTTGCGTGCCTGCGATCATCGAAAACGGCGGCGATTGGTTTCGTGAACTAGGCCGTACCGAACCGGGCACCAAGCTGTATTGCATTTCGGGGCACATCAATGCCCCGGGAGTCTACGAGTTGCCGCTTGGCGTTACTTTGGACGAACTAGTCGAAGCTGCCGGCGGTTATCTAGGTACACCGATCGGTTTTTCACCCGGCGGTGCCAGTTCTGGGTTTCTGCCGATCAGCAATCGCGACTTGCCGTTGGACTACAAACATCTTTCGGAAGCGGGATCGATGATGGGTAGCGCTGGTGTGGTCGTGATTAACGATACCGTTGACATCGCAAAAGCGGCGGCGTGGCAGTCGGAATTTTTTGCGATCGAAAGCTGTGGTCAATGTGCTCCCTGTCGCATCGGCACGCAATACATCCGCCGCCAAGTCGACCAGTTTGTCCAGCTGGGGGACCCGGCTTCGCTAGAAATGGCCGCCGACGTCGGCTGGGAGATGGAAGAAGGCTCCATTTGCGGGCTGGGCATGGTGGCTGCGAAACCACTTGAGTCGGCAATGAAACACTTTCCAGACGCGTTTAAAAATCGTAACAAAACGAGCTAGAGATAGGGTTACCATGAATCGCCCCAATCAAAATCATAAAGCAACACAAACTTTCACCGTTGAAATCAACGGCGTCAAGTGTGTTGCGTCAACCGGCGAGACCGTGTTCAACGTGGCCAAACGAAACGGGGTCGATATCCCCGTTTTGTGCCATGACGATCGACTGGCCCCTGCGGGTGCATGTCGCGTGTGCTTGGTAGAAGTCGCCGGTCAGCGTCGCTTGCAACCGGGGTGTGCTTGGGTCGTTACACCAGACATGGAAATCACGACCGAATCCGCGCGGATTGAAAAGCATCGAACCGTTTTGTACAACCTGTACATGGCGGATCATGAATTGGACGCTGAAGGTTTGCCAGTCGAAAGCGACAACACGAACCAACTGCGGGAGCTTTGCAAGACGGTCAAGCCAATGAACTTGGCTCCCGTGAATGCTCCGCGTTCGGCTCGCCCCGCCGACGATAACCCTTATATCGAATTTATTCCCGACCTTTGCATTCTGTGTGCCCGATGTACTCGTTACTGTGACGAAGTCGAAGCTGTCAATGCGATCACGTTGGCCAATCGCGGCGCCGAGACGACGATCGCTACCGCTGGACAGCGGAGTCTAATTGACACTAGTTGCGAACTGTGCGGCGGATGCATTGATACTTGTCCGACTGGCGCGTTGGTAGAAAAGAAGAGCCCGAAGAACTTGGTTCAGTTGGATATCGCCACTACGCGAACGACTTGCAATTTCTGTGGCGTCGGCTGTCAAATGGATTTGCATACTCATAACGATCGGTTGGTCAAAATTACTAGCCCGGAACCTGGCGAGACATTAAATGACGGCAATTTATGTGTCAAAGGTCGGTTTGCGTTTGACTTTGTTCACCATGAAGATCGCATCACCGAGCCCTTGATTCGAAGGGACGATGGGCAGTTGCATCCGGCCAGTTGGGAAGAAGCGCTCGACGTCGCTGCGAAAGGGCTACTGGCGGTCAAAGCGAAACACGGAGCGGATGCGTTGGGGTTTATTTCTTCGTCGCGTTGCACGGGTGAAGAAAATTATTTGATGCAAAAAGTTTCACGAGCGGCTTTCGGCACGAACAATATCCATCAATGTGCTGCTACCTGACATGCTCCTACTGTCGCCGGTCTGGTGACAATGTTTGGTGCTGGTGCGATGACGAATGCGATTGACGAAATTCGCGATTCGGAAATGATGTTCGTTATCGGCTCCAACACAACCGAAGCCCATCCGATTATTGCGATGGAAATGAAACGTGCGCGGCAACGCGGCGCGAAGCTGGTTGTGGCTGATCCGCGAGAGATTTGGCTGGCGGAAATGGCTGACTTGCATTTGCAGCTCAATCCAGGCACGGACGTGTGGTTGTTGTCCGCGATGGCTCACGTGATTATCAACGAAGGTTTGCACGATCAAGAGTTTATCGACGCTCACACCGAAAACTTCCAAGCAGTTGTCGACAAAGTCCAAGCTTATTCACCCGAACAGGCCGAGCAAGTAACCGGTGTGCCTGCCGATGATATTCGTACGGCAGCTCGTTGGTACGCGACCACTCGTCATGCCGGAATCTACTACACGCTGGGAATCACTGAACACACTCACGGCACGGACAATGTTTATTGTTTGGCGAATTTGGTTTTGATGACTGGCCATCTTGGCGTTCGATCGGCAGGTATGAATCCGTTGCGAGGCCAGAACAATGTTCAAGGTGCTAACGACGCCGGTGCGACACCGATTTATTATCCCGGTTACCAGCCGGTGACCGACGATAGTGTTCGCCAGAAATTTGAATCGGCGTGGGACGTTCCGTTGTCGCCTGACGATGGTATGAACTTGAACGTGATGATGAAAGAAATGGAACACGGTAACATCAAAGGGTTGTATGTGATGGGTGAAGACATCGTCATCTCGGAACCCAACGTGTCCAAAGTCGAACGAGGTTTGAATCAATGTGAGTTTGTTGTTTGCCAAGAAATTTTCCACAACGAGACCACTCGATTCGCTAACGTCGTATTACCGGGTGCTTGCTTTGCGGAAAAGGACGGTGTGTTCACAAACAGTGACCGTCGAGTCCAGCGTGTTCGCAAGGCGGTCGATCCGCCGGGCAACGCTAGAGCGGACTGGTTGATTTTGTGCCAGATGGCTCGGGCGGCTGGTTACGAGATGCCAGAATACCCATCGCCCAAAGAAGTGTTTGACGAATACGCTTCGTTGACGCCTAAGATTGCTGGGATTTCTTACGAGCGTTTGCAAGAAAATCCAGCGGGGTTGCAGTGGCCGTGTCCGGACGCCGACCATCCCGGTACGCCATCATTACACATGGACGGTCCGATGATCGGTCGAGCTCCGTTTCAGGCGGTGGATTATCGTCCGAGTGCCGAGTTGGCCGACGACGAGTTCCCATTGGTGTTGTCGACGGGGCGGACTTTGTATCACTACAACAGTGCGACTCAAACGCGACGAGATGCGGGGCCGGTTGCGAAACAGCGTTCGAACTTTTTGGAGATGCATCGTTATAACGCGAAGCAGTTGGGAGTCAAGCACGGCGAGATGGTGAAGGTACTTTCGCGACGAGGGGAGGTAGAGGCCGAGGTTTGGGTGTCGCCACGTGTGCGGGTGGGGTGCGTTTGGATGCCAATGCACTTTGCCGAATCTCGTGCGAATTTGTTGACGAATGATGCAGGTGACGCGGTGACGGGAACAGGTGAGTACAAGGTTTGTGCGGTAAGAGTTCAAAAGATTGAGGGCTAAACTTTTGCAGCCGTTCGCGAAGAGTTTTATCTAATGCAATTAGTTAAGCGTCAGACAACATTAGGTGAGTATCAAGATTCGCAAATTTTACTAACGAGGACGGGATCTTTGCTTGGCTGTCCCACCCCTGGCCACCTATTATTTAATGGGGATTAAGTTAAGATCTGGTAAAACACAAGCGACATTTTGAGTGACCCAAAATGGTTATTTGATTTCTAACGCGGCAGGTCAATAGGTTTTCTGTCGGTGTTGAGTTCGCTTCTAATCTGACGTGCAAAACGATACGGTGGAGATCTTAATGGCGGATAACGTGGTAGGTCGCGAGGCGATCGATTTATTAACCAAAGCTCGCAAAGAAATCGGCGAAGAACTGGCCCAGGTAATCGTCGGCCAAACCGAAGTTGTCGAACAAGTTTTGATTTCGATGTTCAGCCAAGGTCATTGTTTGCTAGAGGGCGTGCCGGGTTTGGCGAAGACGCTGATGATCAGTACGCTGGCTCAAACGCTCAGCCTTTCGTTTTCTCGAATTCAGTTCACGCCAGACTTGATGCCGGCGGATATCACCGGTACCGATATTTTGGAAGAAAACAAAACGTCTGGCGCCCGCGAACGTCGCTTCATGGAAGGCCCGATTTTCGCTAACATTGTGCTGGCTGACGAAATCAACCGTACACCACCCAAAACACAAGCCTCGCTGCTAGAAGCGATGCAAGAGCGAACTGTGACTGTTGGTCGAGTCCGGCACGAGCTTCCCGATCCATTTTTTGTGTTAGCGACACAAAACCCAATCGAACAAGAGGGAACTTACCCGCTGCCGGAAGCACAGCAAGACCGTTTCATGTTTAAAGTGTTCGTCGACTATCCGAGCTTTGACGACGAATTCGAAGTCGCTCGGCGAACCACTCAGCGATCCAACCACAATGTCAAACCAGTGCTTTCTGGTGAAGATATTTTGAAGCTTCAGTCGACCATCCGTGATGTGCCTGTATCGGATCACGTGCTTCGCTATGCGTTGTCGCTAGTTCGTCAGACGCGAATCAATTCAGATGGTGCTCCTGATTTCATCAAAGATCAAATTGGTTGGGGGGCCGGTCCACGAGCGGTGCAGTATTTGATTTTAGGTGGCAAGACCCGGGCTTTGCTTTATGGTCGTTCCCATGTTGCCACCGAAGATATCGACGCCCTTGCAAAGCCAGTGTTGCGGCACCGGATTGCCGTTAACTTTGCGGCTCAATCCGATGGCGTTACCTCAGATGATGTTATCGAACAATTGATCGCCAGCACACCTTCTAAAGAAGATGAATTGACTAACGATGCCCGTTTCCAAAAACTTTTTGCATCCTGAAGCAATCAAGCGAATCGATCGACTGGACTTGCGTGCCCAACACATTGTGGAAGGGTTCATGTCCGGCAGCCATCGCAGTCCGTACTTCGGGCAGTCGGTCGAGTTCTTGCAGCATCGCGAATACCAACTCGGCGACGACCTACGTCACGTCGATTGGCAGGTGTGGGCTCGGCAAGATCGTTTGTACGTTAAACAGTTCGAAGAAGAAACCAACATGCGCGTGCAAATGCTGGTCGATGTGTCCAGCAGTATGCAATACGGGAACGGTCCGCTGAATAAATACGAGTACGCCGCGACCATCGCGACTTCATTGGCGTACTTGGTATTGCAAAAACACGATGCGGTCGGCTGTGTGACATTTGACGAAACGATCCGTGAAAACCTCCCGACTCGTTCGCAACACACTCAACTAAATTCGATTATTGCTTGTCTTGAAAACAGTAGCCCCGCTGATAAAACCGATTTAAATCAAATTTTCTCCACCGCCGCCGAGTTGTTTTCACGAAAGGGCGTCGTGATCGTCGTCTCGGATTTGTTTGGAGACACCGACGCAACACTCAAAGGGCTGCGGATGCTGCGGCAACGCGGCCACGATGTCTTGCTGTTTCATGTGCTCGACGACGACGAATTGGATTTTCCGTTTACCGGATCGACGTTGTTCGACGATCTTGAATCCGATGTGCAGTTGAACTGTAACCCCAAGGCCCTTCGCGATGGATATTTGGAAGAAATCAATTCGTTTTTAGAAACGATCAAAATCGGATGTGCTCGGGCGTCAATCGACTACGCATTGGTTCGAACTAGTGATTCAATGGGCGCCGTTTTGGCGTCGTTTTTGAGTCGTCGCATTGCTCGGAATCGAGGCTGATTGTGTTTGAAAATATATTTTCGCCCAGCCCGCAGCTTTGGACCGGCTTGATTGCCGCTGGCATTAGCGTGCCGATACTGATCCACTTGATCAATAGGATGCGGCAGAAAAAGGTCAAATGGGCCGCGATGGAGTTCTTGCTCAAGAGCCATCAAAAGAATCGTAGCTGGGTCTGGATCAAGCAACTACTGCTGTTGTTAAGTCGGATCGCATTGTTGTTGTTGGCGCTGTTCATGCTGGCACAAGTTGGTTGCGAAAATGATCGCGTGGCGCGATTGCTGGGTGGAAAAAAAACTCATCACTACGTTTTGTTAGATGATAGTTTTTCGATGGGGCAGCAAGATTCCGAAGGGAACGCTTTTGACCGAGCGATTTCGATGCTTAGTTCGGTGTCTTCCAGAGCCAAAAACCGACAGAATCAAGTTTTCACTTTGGTTCCCTACTCACGAGCGAGCCAAGCCGCCGGGCAAGATAGTGACGATCGCGATGTGTTTGATGCTGATCAACCGGACACATCGATCGCTTTGCTAGATTCGCGGCAGGTGGACACCGATTTTGACAGTACGATTGAAAGCCTCAAAGGCCAACTGCAGCTTTCTGAAACCTCGGCGGACGCGAGGGCGTCGCTTGCTTGGGTTGCGGAGGTGATTCAAAACAGAAATGACGAAAATGCAATTGTCTATGTGGTTTCGGATTTTTGTGAGCGGAACTGGCAAAATCCCGAGGAAATCAAATCGTCGATTCTGAACATCGAGCGGACAGGGGCAGCAGTGGAGTTGATTGATTGCTCAAAGTCCGACGCCACCAATCTGGCCGTCACTCAACTCACAGCAGTTGGCAACGTTCGGGTCGCCGAAACGCCGTTGATGATGGAGCTGACGGTGAAGAACTTTTCCGAGACAACGGCGAAGAAAGTCCAGGTGCAAATTGAGTCTTGGGAATATCCGTTGGTTGATCAAAGCAGTCGATCCGAAAGCGTAGTTCCGGAAGTGACTCGGCTACCAACGGTTTTCATTGATTTGATTGAACCTGGAGAATCGGTTCAGCAATCGTTCCCTGTGTTTTTTAATTCGGTTGGACAACATACCGTAGTTGCCAAAGTTCAAAATGATTCGCTGGCTATCGACAATCAACGTACTTGTGTGGTGTCGATTAAAAAGTCAGCTGAAGTGCTGCTGGTCGAGCCAACTCCGGCATCGGACAGCGAGATTTTCTCGATCGTGCTGAATCCCGGTGGGACAACCGGCCTCGAAACCAAGTCGGTTGATGAGGCCTTCTTGCGGGACTGCACGAGCCAGCAAATCAACCAATACGACACGTTGATTTTGTTTGATGTTGGTAGCATTTCGGAAACTGGCATCAAAACACTGGAGCAATACGTTTCCGACGGTGGTGGCGTGGTGTTCTTCTTGGGGCCCAAAACCAATTTGGGATTTGTTACGCAAGATCTTTACCGTGACGGAAATGGCGTGTTTCCGATACCACTGGAACGGATCCATGAAGTTCCAGAACGACTCGATGGACAGGCCGCGGACATCCAGCCGGCGCAGCACCCAGTATTCGCTCCCGCAAATTCTGTATCCAATTCATTGTTGGATCTCGTTCAAGTTAGCCAAGTCGCGGTTCCGCCGTTGGAGTGGAGCGAGCGTACCGATGACCTGTCGGTGGAGGTCTTGGCGACGGTTCGTGGACAAAAGCAACATCCGCTAGTAGTGAGCAAAAATTTTGGATCCGGACGCTGCGTTGCTGTGATGACGACCGCAGGTTCGCAGTGGAACAACTGGATGCGAAATGCGACGTATCTGCCGATCATGTTGTTATTACAAGACTTCGTTTCCGCAGGTCGGTTTTCGAGCCTTGATCAATTGGTCGAACAGCCGATTATTGAAAGTTATCCAAAAAACGAATTCCGGCAAGAAGCGACGATGCTGGTGGGCGAACCGGACGATCGAATCGAAATCCCGTTTGGGCTGGAAGCGGATTCAAAAAACGAAATGTGGATTGCGAATTTGAATACGGATAAAGCAAGCGTATACGAAGTCTGGGGTCGTCGAGTCGATGGCGGAATTGACGTTCGCCGTACCGCGATCAATGTCGACACCGCAGAAAGCGATCTTGCACAGGCCGAGCATAAGGAGTTGGTTAACCGGTTGGACGGTACACAAGCGAAATTGGTTGACTGGGACGAGTTCAACCCAGAGCCCAAAATCAAGCCAGCGTCAGTGCTCAATCGCTTGCTGTTTTGCTTGTTGGTCGCTATCCTCGTCGGTGAACAACTCTTGGCTTACGCGACGAACTACCATCGATAGATAGTCCTTTTCAATAAGCAATGCGAGGTTTAGATGTACTGGATAATTATTGCAGTGATCGTCGGTTGCTGGCTGTTAGGGAAATTTCTGGAGCGACTTGAGATCGGAGCCAATGTGTTGAAGTCTTCAGTCGCTGATCCGATTTCTGACGACGAATTTATGCGTCGATGTAAGCCAGGCACTTCAAGGGAAGTAGCACTGAAGGTTCGTCGAATCGTCTCCGACCAGCTTGGAATTCCTTACGAAAGCGTCTACCCAGAACATCGGCTTGTGGAAGATTTGGGGGCCGACTAAACGGTAACGCACCGAAGCTATCGATTTAGTAAGTTTCCGGATCGGTCAGCCGATCGTATCGGGTTTTGTTCCCCGTGTTCAGCAAGAATGCCTTCCATCGATTTGCGAACCGATTCCCAACTTGGGGGATCGGTCGAGTTTTGTTGACGTCCTGGTAACAGTTTTTCTAGCGCAAGCGCTTTGGAGAAAAACGCATCGGTCTTCGTTTTCATTTTTCCCAACAGCGATTGTTGGCCAGAATCGGCAGGCGATTTATTCAGTTTTGGTAATTTAAGATTTTCTAAGAAAGCTGGTTTCTTAAAAAGTCCGGCTAACGGATTGCTAGGCGGCTGATCAAATTGCGGGGCAAGCGGATTTTGAAACGGATTACCACCAAGCACATTTCCTGAAAGCCCTCGACCGCTAAAAAATTCTTGAGCGGAAGTTGTTGACGATGTCGTCATGAGTAAAGCAGCAGTAGCAATAACGCAAATGACTGTTTTTAAAACTGATCTAGAGTGCATAAGACCATCCATTTGAAAAATAAGCCTGAACATCCCGTAGAGAGATGGCGGAGTTTTTCAAAATCGGCTGCAGACGTCTAGTCCGGATAATTTGAGGTAAACGAAAATTCGCAAATCTCGGTAGCTAGCAGAGGCGACGATAGCACAGTTTTCTCGCGGTTACATTTTCTGTTGCGCGCTGATCGCGTTTTTTACATCCTTCAAAGCCGTCTTGGCAGTATCGTACTTCGGGTCGGCAGCGATTGCTTTATCGTAATGCACCTTCGCCAGTGTAAGCTCTTCCAGCGAGCGGTAGGCGTTGCCGAGTGCGAAGTGAAGTTCCTCAAAGCAAATCGTCTCGCACTCCAACCCTTCTTGAAGTATCTCAATCGCACTCGCGAATTCTCCGCGTTTGACTTCGAGGCTACCCAGAAAAACATGGCCGGTTGCATCTTTGGGATTGGCTTCGATTTGCTTGCGGTACCACTGGGCGGCGACGTCGTAGTTGCCTTGGTTACGGAACAGATTGCCAAGTTCCCCATAGATCGAATCGCGATCGGCTTCCTCGGTTAGCTCGATCGCGCGATGGAAAGCCGCTTCGGCCTCGCTATATCGAGCTAGGTTTCCCAGTGCGTGTCCGTAGTCGATCCAACCACGTTGGCTGTCGGGGCTGTTTTCCAAATACGATTTGAGCAACTGAACGGTAGTTGCGAAGAAACCTGCGTCCGAAGCGCTAACGATCGCTTGAACTTCTGGCGGTAATTTTTTGGACATAGTGATGGGCGGTTCTGCACTTGCTTGCGCCGCTATCTTGTATTTTAGTTGTTTTTGTGGGCGATACGATCGGTTGCTACAGCCAAATAAACCGTGGCTCTAGTCGACTTCTTCAAGTCCCCAGGCGCCTTTGGTTGTTTTCTTGGGGGTGGAAGGTTTGGAAGTCGTCGATGGTTGCGTATGACGATCTGTGGTTGGTTCGTTTTGTGTTGTGATTACGTCCTCCATGCTGAAGCCGGAGTTGCTGGACGACTGCGGTGGTTTTTGCGACGCAGTGTCTCGTTGTTCTTTTCCAAACCAATCGCTAGTGTCTACCTGTTGCGCCGATGGTGATTGCAAGTCTGGGTAGTCAGTTGTGTCGTGGTCCATTGGCGGCACTGGGCTGGAGGTGTTCATTCCTCTCATCAGCATAAAGGCAATCGCGCCGAAGATTAGCAAGAATATAAACCGTCCACCGCCACGTTTTTGAGGCGGTCCGGGACGAGTTATTTCGTGATTGTGGTCCGATGGAAATCGAATACTCATTGTGATTCCGTTTTGTAGTTGCAGCGAACGAAGTCCGCTAAAAGGTTATTTTAAATAAGTGTTCTGCAATCTCTATTTGAAACAAAGTTTATCATCAAGTTTCGCGGATTGTTTAATGGTTTAAGTACTCAATGGCTCAAACTGTCTAAGCCGGTACCAATTCAATTTCCCCGACATCGGCGTGCTCGGGCGCGCCCGGCCCGACTCGCAACGCCCCTTCGACGGTCAATGGATCGTAGCCTCGGGCTGCCACGACCAGTCCATAGGCCATCCCTTTAGGCAACTGATCTGGTAACGTAAAATCGCCGTTGGAATTTGATTCGGCAGAAGACTGAACATCTTTTTCATTGCGAGTTTTCAAAAACGATCGAATCCGTGTGGTTGGCTTGAGAGCAATCACAAGTGCTCCCGCAATCGGTCGGCCTGTGCGACTATCCACGATCCGGCCTTTAATTTCGCTGTCCGATTCGTCCACGCGATTTCCGACAACCATCTGGCCTTCCATCGCCACTTCATCACCAATTCCTAGCACCAATCTATATTCGCCGTTTGGCACGCCGCGTTGATTGGTTAGCTTAACTGTTTTGCGTCCTGATTCACCGTCATCCCAGTTGTCGTTTTGTTCGATGATAACTTGACCTTCAGAAGTCCAAACCGCACTCCAGTTCATTCCGTCGCGGCAGTTGTCAAAGTCGAACGACGCGTAAACTTCATCGACGCCCGAAGGGATGACGTGGGTTGGGTGAATTGGGCGTCCATCGCGACTAATTTGAGTGGAAAACAATAGGTTCGAAAACTCTGGCTTCTCACGTATCCGATCGAAATCGAACCCGCGAATAGGTGTCGGCTGCTGTTCGGGAATATCGTCTTTCGCGCCGCGGTCTTTGGCGATTCGCATACCAGATTTTTCTAACAGCTCGATCGCCAAGTTAACCGGACGCAGACCATTGATAAATCCGCCAACGGCCATCGGGGTGTCGCGTTGATCAATACGACCGTCTTTGTTGGTGTCCAAAACGGGACGAGCATCCACAGGAGTCACTCCGGCACCGGCGGCGGCTTGGGTCGGGATTCCAATCAACCGACCGTTTTGGTCAACCGCTGTGCCACCACTATTTCCTCCAGCGATCGTTGCATCGGTTTTGATCCAAGCCCGTTGTTGGCGGACTCTTTTTTCACTTGAAAACCCTGCTACATTTCCAGCAGTAAAAGTAACGGTTTCGCCGCCAATGCCTGGGTAGCCGAAGATCGAAATCTTATCACCCAATTCAATTTTGTCTGAATCTCCCAACGATACACAGGGCAGCTTCAGTCGTTTGATCGGTCGGCCTTTCACATCGTGCGTGATCCGCATCACCGCTAGGTCTAAATCGGCGTTGTAGGCGACCACTTGAGCAAAGTAGCTGAGCGCGGGGGCACGGTCAGACGCTTCGGTGATCGAAATTCCTAAACGGTCAGCTGGCGGCGACGACATTCCCATCGCCCGCGGATTCGCAACATGACAGTTGGTCAAAATAATTCCTTGCGGGTGAACGATCGTTCCGGAGCCCGTCCAAGCACTCGTCATACCGCCCATGAACCCCTCACGCATCGCAACGACTTGTACAACCGAATGCATCACATCGCCAACTCCACCATTTCCCGGTTGCGGCAATGGTTCTAGAGACGGCAACCGGACACCACGTGAGGAAGCCCTGTTGCCACCACTGGTTGGACGCCGACCGCCGGCGCTGCTTTGAGTTGGCGGCTGTAAGATAGCTTCGAAAATATCAAGAATTCCCATTGGAGTAATACTCTAAATTTGGAAGGTGTATGCGTTAGTCAAACGCGATTGCGTTCGGGTCGGCCGATGTCGCGAATTGAGTTATCGCTATAGCGTAGCTTTTCGAACCGCAATCGACAATGAAACAGCCGAGCATTTAAAAGCAAAAAAAGCCGTTTTTAAGCGAATTTAGGCCTCAGGAAAATGGCTTTTGAATGGTCATTTTCTAAGCTTTTTGAAAAAGCCAACCGCTTTCAAAGACCAACTGGCGACCACCAAAAATACTGTTGGCGTCATTGCAGCGACAATCGCAAACGTGCCAATCGCCGTATCAGTGTCTTCCGCATGGATGGCCCTTGTGTAGTAGTTGAAGCTCAATCCGGAAGCCGCCACGACCGTCGTTAAGATCAGCATGTAGCCGATCGTGAACCGAAACTTCGGTTTTCTAGAAAACATCAGCCTGTCATTGGTATCTGTGTCGCTCATTCAGCAATTCCATTTTGGCCATGTTCGACCGCTAAACCTACTTGTAAGTGTTTCATAGCAGCTGTTAAGTCTTCACAATTGCGTACGTAGGCATATTGGACTTTATCTGATCCTAAACCAGACGTTTCATAAAATCCACTGTCTGACGTCAGTATCGCCGTCGAATTCATTTCGCACTGATCCTTCAACCGCCGGTTGTTTGGCTAAATTCGGTGCCTTAACCATGTGGTGTTTTTGAAACATGGATGAATTGGGCATCATCCAAAGTTGCATTTAGGCATCATCGTTGGCGATCGGTGACCGGCTTTACTCCAAGAAAATGCCGTTTTTCCCTAGGCGTTTACACCTTTCCGAACTTTCAAGGCAAAGGGTTTTTGTTTGGCCCTGTCCTTGCTTTTGCTCTCCCAAAGAGAAACATCATTTTTGCTAAGGGAACCAGATGCCGAGCACCAACAATTCTAAATCTAATTTAGGTCTGTCCGTTTCCAAGTCTGGTAGTACCGAAAAATTTGATTCGTTGGCTATTGATCCGACCTTAGATTCGGCCATCGACGATCCAGTTCGCGTTTACTTAATGCAAATGGGACGGATTCCGCTGCTGACTCGCGAAGAAGAAGTCTCGGCAGCGGTCGCGATTGACAAGGCTCGGTTTTCTTTCCGCAACACCATGCTGGCCACTGACTTCATGATCCACGGGGCAGTCGACCTACTGCAAAAAGTAAAAGACAAAGAACTACGATTGGATCGGACGATCGAAGTGTCGGTCACCAATAAGGTCGAAAAAGAACGGATCATGCTCCGGCTTGGTCCGAACCTTGAAACACTGCGACAACTGCTGAAGCAAAACAAGGTAGACTACCTGATTGCAATCTCGAAGTTGACTTCGAAAAAGAATCGCCAAGCCGCCTGGAAGCGTTTGACGCGTCGTCGCAATAAGTGCGTTAAGCTTATTGAAGAATCAGATCTTCGGATCAATCGCCTGCAGCCGCTGTTTGAACAGCTCGTAGAAATTAACTCTCGGATGCAGGACCTCGCCCGCTTGCTAAAAGAGGTAAGATCAAAAGGCTACACAGGCTCGCGTACGGTCGAAGACGTTCGTGCCGACCTACACCACCTGATGCAGCGGACCATGGAGTCGCCGGCAACATTGAACCGTCGAATCACTAAGACAATAAAGCTCAACGAAACCCAAGACGCCGCTAAACGAATTCTGTCGGCCGGGAACTTACGTTTGGTTGTTTCAATCGCCAAAAAATATCGCAACCGTGGAATGAGCTTCCTAGATTTGATTCAGGAAGGCAACACCGGACTGATGCGAGCCGTTGATAAATTCGAACACCAACGTGGGTATAAGTTTTCGACCTACGCGACTTGGTGGATTCGCCAAGCGATTACCCGAGCAATCGCTGACCAAAGCAGAACCATTCGCGTTCCGGTTCACATGATCGAGACCATGACCAAAGTTCGAAACGCGATGCGAGATCTAGTCCAAGATCTCGGCCGAGAGCCAACTGCAGAAGAGATCTCAGCGAAGGCAGACTTGTCGATTGATGACACTCGTGTCATCATTAAAATGGCTCGCACGCCACTTTCGCTTGACCAGTCCGTTGGCGATCAAGAAGACAGCCAGTTCAGCGACTTCTTACAAGATCACCGTAGTGGCGATCCACTTCAAGCCACACACCAAGCGGCCTTGAAGTCTCGAATTGAGGAAGCGATGGACCATTTAAACTACCGTGAACGAGAAATCCTGAAGCTACGATATGGCTTGGCCGACGGTTATTCCTACACACTAGAGGAAGTCGGAAAGATATTCTCCGTTACACGAGAACGGGTTCGCCAAATCGAATCTAAAGCCGTCCGCAAGTTGCAGCAGCCGTACCGTAATCGCTCACTGTCGAGCTTCCTAGAAGGTTACGAGCCATCCTACGATGGCCGAGCGGTTTAGTCGTTGTCTTTTGTTTGGCAAAAGTAGCGTTCTTGACCAAAACGGCTCACGTTAGTCTTTGTAATTTGAATAAAGCGATTGAAGTCTGCCTTGCAGTCGGAACTACGAACCATTTTGCTGAAAACGAATCCAATCACCGGGACATAGCTGGGCCACATCGTTGAGTGCTTCATAGTCAACGACACCGATCCTTGGATACCCACCGGTCGTTTGAGCGTCTCGCATTAGCAAAATGCACTGGCCGCTGGGAGTCACTTGGATTACCCCCGGCACAACCGCCGACGAAATCATGGCTGGCAATTCGTACGGTCGATCTAAAAAACTCGATAGCCGAAACCCCATTGAATTGGAGCTCGCCAAAACCTCGAATCGGTGTTCAAAAAACGCAGTTTGCTGTAGATCGGAAAAACAACCCCACTCAGGCCCCAAAGAAACCGGAATAAGATATTCGACGGGTTTTCCGGATGACGAATTGTGATTTTTAGTCAAACAAGTTGGCCGAAGATTCGTGGGGAAAATTCGTTTGCCAGGTAAACGCTCCGGAACCGAAATCGTTACCGCTTGACCCTTTAACGGCTGTCCTATCAATGTTGAACCGGCACCAGTCACTTGACTGGCTCCGGCCATTGCTGGCGACACACTACCGAGCCAACGCGGCGCGTTGAAATCGCCACCGATCGCCAGATAGCAACGGCATCCTACATGCCGCACGCCAAAGCTAAGCCGCTGCTGGCCAACGACCGAAACTGTCTCCCACATTGCCACCGACTGCCCATCCAACTTAGGCGACAAATTCGCTCCAGTAATTGCGATTTGACAATCACCGCTAATTTCGATTGTTGGGCCCAATAAAGTGATTTCAATCAATGGTGCATGGTCTGCGTTGCCTACTAAACGGTTTGCAATTGTGGCACTAAAACGATCCATCACCCCACCGCTAGGAATCCCCAAGTGCTGATAACCGCTGCGGCCAAAATCTTGAACGAACGTTCGGAGACCGGTCGTTTTAAAATGCAATGAAACCGAATCACCGGCTGGATGTGTAGAAACGGCTGCCGGTTGACGTACTGCATGGTTCTTTTCCCGCAATGAATCAAACTCATTTTGATCAATCGGATAAAACTCAACTTCGTCACCAGGTGCAATCAAAAACTGGTTCTCATCGCTTTGGTCACCACTTTGATGGCAAAGTAGTGAAATTGGAGAGCGGCCAATGATTTGCCAACCGCCCGGAGCATCGCAAGGATAGACGCCGGTTTGCTCGCCCACGATCCCGACCGAACCAGCGGCAACGCTCACCCGAGGCTCATTCCGACGGTCGACTTGCAATGCTGGGTCGACGCTTCCCAAGTAAGCAAAACCGGGTAAGAAACCGAGCATGTAGGCACGATAGGTTTTGCTGGTGTGTAGCTGAATGATCTGTTCGTGAGTCAAGCCCGTTGTAGCAACGACATGATCCAAATCAATGCCAAGGGCAGGGGAGTAGCAAACTGGGATTCGCACCTGACGGCGGTCGAGAGCTTCAACTGATTGAACCGAGTCGAACTGCTGTTGAACAAGCTGACACAAGTCGGCGTAGCAGATCACCGCAGGGTCAAATCCGATGCCCAACGAACAGAACGCCGGCACACAGAACTGGATCTCATTGCCGGCTAGGTTTGTTAACCGCTCGAACAATGCAATGATTTGGTCGTTGATCTCTGGCGCAATACGATCACCAAACTTGATCAAGATCGCTCGGTCACCCAGAGGGACTATTGGTAACCGCATTAGCAGCCATCTCCGATTGGTCAGTGGCACAGGCTTCTAGTCTGTGGTTGTGTTTAGCGACTGTCCCACAGATGAACGCGTTATACCATCGAGATAAACGTCGAGTACAGGGAACCGTTGCCTTGATAAAAACCGTGGGCTATCGCCCTGCGGCTCATGTGACAACCGCAGGTTGCGAGCTTGAGGCTTTGAGTTCGCATCTGGTTTTAGAGATCTTCGTACGAGATTTCCAGAATCTTAAAAATCAACTGACCTTTCGGGACATCTATTTCAGCCGTCTCACCGACTTTCTTGCCCAGCAAACCCTTGCCAATCGGACTAGTAATCAAATACTTGCCGTTGTCATAGTCCTCGTCACCGTCGCCGACCAGGGTAATGATTTCTTCGTCGTCGATATCCACGTCCAAGACCTTCACTGTTGCGCCGAAGGCGATTCGATCGCGAGGGATTGTACTGGGGTCAACGATCTGAGCCATCGACAACTTGCCGCGCAGTTGATTAATTTTAGCTTGAACCATTCCCTGCTTTTCGCGCTGAGCATGATATTCGGCGTTTTCTTTGAGATCGCCTTCATCACGAGCCAGCGCAACATCGGAGGCGATTTGCGGCATGGTGACGTTTTCCAGTTCGTCCACTTCGGCCCGAATTCTAGCGTAGGCTTCTTGGGTCATTGGTACACGTTCCACAATAGGCTCCAGTCAAAAATATAGTCACGAGGATCGACGATTCCCGTTTGCCAGCGAAAGTGTGCAACGGGCGATGTTGAAGTGGTGAATGCAATTCCCAGCAACGAATCCGACTGCTCGGACGTCAACGGGAGTTTGCGAAAACTCGATAGTTCTCGATTTTGGCTTTATCAAAAAAACCACGACCTGCTCGTTTACAAATCGAACAGGTCGTCAGTCAGCACATTATCGCAAATTTGAGCTAAGATTCAACGTTGATTTTTCAGTCGCAACGAAGGAAAAAAAGCGATTTCCAAGCAAAACGTTGGTAAATGCCAAAGTGGCATAGAGCTCTCAGGCTGCGATTAGCCCCTTTCAGGCGAATCTGGAGTCAGAGTTACGACCCAAATCATCAACACCTCAAACGTTCAATTGTTCAGCCGCTAAATTTTTGACAAAGCCAGTCATGACAAGCCGAAAATTTGGATATAGGAATTGCCCAAACTGGAAAATAAACCGAAAAATCCGAGAAATCCTCGATCACCTATTTTTCAATAACCGATCATTTGATAATAATACGCCCGGAGCGACGAACCCTGACATCCGTGAAGACTCTTTACTGGAATAAGGGCGTAACTCACTGCCCGATAGTGTAATGGTAACACCACAGTTTTTGGTTCTGTTATTCTAGGTTCGAGTCCTAGTCGGGTAACCTAAAGCCGCTGGTTCCTTCGCAGGATTCAGCGGCTTTTTTCGTAGGCGGTTCGATTCATGAAGTCGACCATCAGTGAAATAACTTGTTCTTTGGAACGGTCGTGATGCATTTCGTGTTGCACGTCATCCAAGGCGGTGAAGTTGCATTGGGACGCGTTTGCAGCGAATTGCTCGGACGCCGCGAAGTCATTGATCTGGTCGGCCCTTGAATGCCACAGTCGCAGTGGCTTTTTCCATTGAGTGGAACTCGCCAGCACGTGCTCGCCCGCGTCGATCATTCCAAGGCCTAGCCCATAACCAAGCCGATTGTGGTTCAGCGGGTCACGCATATAAAGTTCTTGCGCTGCTGGAATGGTCGATATTTCCGATCCCGTAATGTGCGCCGCGATGGTGCCTCGAGGATTGATCTTTTGCATCGCTTTAACGGCGAAGCGAAGATAAAACGGCAACGACCGTTTTAAACGAATCAACGGTGCGGAAACGAGGTAGCCTGTAAGCAAATCCGATTCAGTAGTCAGCCCGTGGTATAGAGCTAATCCACCGCCCATCGAGTGACCGAACAAAAACTGTGGTAAATTTGGGTGCAAACGATTTGTTTCGTCGATCAGCGTTCTAACGTCGCCGAGAAGGTCATCGTACTGCCGGACAACTCCGCGTGGACTGTCGGTTCGCCCATGACCGCGAAGGTCAACGCCGATAACTTCAATACCGTTTCCATTGAGGTACTCGGCTAGTTCTGAGTAACGCCCGCAGTGCTCGCCGAATCCATGAACCAAGCTCATCGCGGCAACCGGGCTTGCGATTGACCAACGGTAGCCGTGTAATGTCAAACCGTCAGAAAAGGATTTGATTTCAAAGTTCTGCACTTCGGTATGCAATTCGAGTTGGCCAGACGAAAATCTTCGATCGTGACAAATCCTAAACCGGCATTTGCTGGCCTGATGTTTGGGTATCGGAGTCAATCAGAGATGACTCAGCTTTGAGCGCTTCGATCTCGCTTTTTCGTGCTGCTGAGATTTCATTGATCGTTAATTCGATACGCGTATTGAGGTCGTCCAGTTGCGCCAAGATGTCGTCTTGTTGTTCCATCATGTCTGCTACTAGGTCGTAGCCAGCCAAGTTTGTCATAGAATCTGATTGAGCGTTGGTGGCAGGCGTGACTGCCGATTCGTGTTCTGCTGATGGTTGAACCCCGATTGCGATCGGGAAATCATTAAGTGGGCTGGTTGTCAGATGGTTGTCTGTTGACATTTTGCGCTACCGTAGTGAGTTGAAGATACTCTGGGTATCGGGAGCGAGCTGGGGGTGAGCGGTGACGGCCGGCCAAAATACTGGTTGTCCGGATTAAACCAAACCAGCCGGGATTTGTGGGATGTTCACGCACAAGGCGAACGCGTTAAGAAAACTCCGTAGGGGGGCCTGGGGCTTGTCGGTTTTAAATAGAATTTAGTAGCGATTTTGGTAAGGATTTGGTAAACAGTGCAGGTTATTTGAGCTTTAGCTTTGGCTCGTCCTGTTTGCGGTGACACTTATGATTAGCGGTCCTGAAACCCTAGATGGCGGCTCAAGCTACTTTTCCCGGCTAAATCTGAGCCGAATAACGAGTTTGGCTATAGACAGAGTTTCCGAAAAGCCGTTATCATCTTCGTTTACTTCGCGGGTGCCTAAGTCCGCATAGGGAGATTCTGCGCGGATATCGCGTGTGACTCGGATTTCGTAGACCCGAGATTTTGTTGATTTTATTTAGTTCGTGCCTTTTAAATTAATGAGGTGCCAAATGGTTGGTATGGAGAGAAAATGGTAAAGCTGTTAATCCGTGACAAAGAGTCAATTCAGGAAGCAGTCCGCAGGTTCCGCAAGTTAGTCGAGCGTAGTGGAATCAAAAAAGAGATGCGTCGCCGCGAGTTCTACGAAAAGCCAAGTGAAATAAAACGCCGCGCTCGTCTACGTGCTGAGCGTCGATCGAAGCGAAACCGTATGTTGGCTGCTCGCCGCTAAGTAGTGTATTCAGTGTTGTTCGCTTAAGGATGTAAACAGTTTTCGGTTATTTCAAACCTGATTTTGTTTCCGGCGAATTCAGCAATAAGAAAAAAGAAAAGCCAGTGATTTTCACTGGCTTTTTTGATGCGCAGGACATGGCGTTAGCTACGGCAACTGAACGGCTATCTCACGATCAACGTCTTGTTTTGGTTGCTGTAACAATAGCAGCGATGCTATTGATTCAGGTGGCTGAGGTTTACTGAAGTAGAAGCCTTGGTATTGGTCGCAGTCGAGTGCTTTGACTACTTCTAGTTGTTGTTTCGTTTCTACGCCTTCGACAAGTACCTTCATGCCCAAGACGTGGCCCAGTGTAGTGATACTTGCGATGATAGCACCATCATCGGAATCGGGAATATCTTTTACAAATGCGCGGTCAACTTTGAGTTTATCGACAGGGAATTGTCGTAGGTAGGCCAGCGAAGAATACCCAGTTCCAAAATCGTCGATGCTGATCGAGGCACCATGCTCTTTCAAACGGGTCAGTTTATGCACGGCATCCTCGACATCGCCAATCAAAAGGCTCTCTGTAATTTCAAGATCAAACCCTTCGAAATCCAGACCCCATCGCTTGATTGGTCCGGTGATACTCTCAACGAAGTTATCGGCTTCAAACTGAACCGCGCTGATGTTGACGGATACTTTCAGGTCAATTCCCGAATCAAGCCATTGTTTTCTTTGACGGCAAACTTCTTCGATAACCCACTGGCCAACTTCGACGATGCGCCCGGTTTGCTCCAGTAGTGGAATGAAATGATTTGGTGTAACCATTTGTCCGTTGTTATTCCATCGCAACAGCGCTTCAACGCAATCGATGGCTCCAGTCGACACGCAAACTTGGGGCTGGTAAACGAGAGAGAACTGATTCTTGGGAATCGCATCGGCGAGTAGTTCTTTGAGTTTTCGATTCTCAATCAGCTTTCTGGTCATATCTAAGGTGTAGCTTGCGAAAGGCAATTGGTTATGCTTCGCGTGATACATGGCTGTGTCTGCAAAAGCGAGTATGTCAGTACTGCACGCCGAATGAGCAGGGCAGAGGGCCAGACCAACGCTGGCACCGAGAACGAACTCGTGTTCCTCCAGAAAATACTTTTTGGCCAGTTCTTTGAAGATCTTATGTGCGATCTGTTCTGCTTCGCTTGTCGACGTTACGCCTTTGGCAATCAAACAAAATTCATCTCCGCCGAGCCTTGCGACACTCTCAAGGTGCCCAAACTTGCTTGAAAGCCGGTTTCCAATTTCAGTCAATACTTGATCACCGACTGCGTGTCCGGTGCTGTCGTTTATCTCTTTGAATCCATCCATGTCAACTAGAAATATCGCGAAGGGATCGCCATGGTGGGCATTTGCTACACATTGCTCAAGTTGTTGCTTGAGTTGGAACCGGTTAGACAGTCCTGTCAGTGAATCGGTTGTGGCGAGCTTTCTAAGGTTATCGCTTTTGATTTCAAGCGACCGACTAAAGGAAACTAGCGATTGGGTTGTTTGCTGGTAGTGTGATTCGAATTGACGACAAGTTAAAAAGACACATACGCAGATTCCTAGGGCCAGTATGTACTCAGCCAAATGATTAGTTAAAAGATTTTCAATTCCATATTCGATCGCAAAGAAACTAGTCATTGCAAACATGCCCATCGCCATCCAATAGCGACCATGCCGACTTCCAAACAATTGGCTCGCCACCAAGGTCGAATATGGTAAGAAGTATATCGAAGTAGCTGCTACTGGTTCGAGTGAAGAAATCGCAACGATACCCAGAGTGCTGTACGCCAGAAAGAAGTTCATGATGACGCAGTACCGTTTGGAGCTGCGCATCAATAAATAAATAACGATGTATGCGAGGCATTGTAACATACAACACCAATACCCAATTTGGTGACCAACGCACCAGTAAAATACGCCAAAGCAGAACCATGCAAGAAACGTCACATGGCCTAACAGCCAGACACCCTGAGCGCGGAGTTCGCGCCCTTGGTGATCTATTTCTTCCATTCTTAAATTGCTATCAGCGATGTTCAACATATTCCCGTGCCTAGATATTATTGTGGTGTATTCGCCACTGTAAGAGCGCTACCACTAAGTAAAACTTAGCTTAAGGTTAGCGGTCTACGTTATTACTGTATGAGAAAGTCGGAAAACAATATGCTGAGTGTCGACGAGCGATCAATCCCGGCTTTTACAACGTTAAATGAACCGTCGAAGTGTGCCGATTTTAAGGAATGCAACGGTTTGACTTTATTTTCAAGCCTGTCTTGCGTCTTGGATCAATAACGCAGGATGGGTATTCGATTAGATCGGGTGGACTAAGCCGCGCACGAAAAAGCCGAAGTCAAACTTGACCTCGGCGTTTTGAATTTCCCAACATTCAGTAGCTGCAGACTGCCCCAACTGCCAACAAGACTCCTGACATCTTTTATTTTTCAGGCATCAGAAAACCGGGGGACTAGCCAACAGAATATCGATAAAACCACCGATGTCGGAAAAGCCCACGGAGCCGTTCTGATCAATATCTGCTTCGGCTTGAAACTCTCCCGACAACACAAGCGCAACAAATCGTTGGATATCTCCAAAGTCTACAACATCATCTAAGTTAACATCTCCCAGTAGCACACTAGGAAACGAAGGATAGAGGAACTGCCTCGTGCCAAAGTCGTCGTTTTGAAGCGAGAGTTCGTACACGAAGAATGTAATGGGAATGTTACTTTCCAGAAGAATGTCGACGCCTGCAGCAGCAGTGCCGAACGCGCTGTTTGGCACGGAAAAGATTGATAAACCAGGGGAGTTCGCTG
>CAZHCH010000044.1:0-26157 GCA_964530985.1 uncultured Pirellulaceae bacterium
AGCTTTGTCCTTTGCCTGTTGAGCGGCCTTCAACCGTCTTTTAAACTCGTTTTGTATCGCCTTAATTTCTTGCCTTCTTTTTTTCTTGGAAGCTCTCTGAGAGTTTTTTCCACGATTTTCTACCACTTGGGCCACGTACTTTATGATCTCTGGGGGAGACATTTCCATTATTTCTTCATACGGCAATTCAGAAGTGACTGAATTGTATCCATCGTCCGTACGCCGGAGGTCGGTTTCGTTTACCATCAAGGTCAGCAGTGAATCCCAAATCTGCTCAGCCGACATCCGGCGAACGATTGGGCCTTGAAAGCTATACTTGGTTACATCGAGAATGTCTTTGGTGAAAGCGGAAGCTTGGTAGGTTTCGCTCATGAAGATTGCTCGCTGGAACTGCTTCATGTCGAAATCTAGCTTGATCATCGTTTCAGCGAGGTACTTCATCAGTTTTGGGTTGGAGCCTTCGGTGCCTTCTTCGATGATGTCTACGGGTTCGATCAGGCCGACCCCCATCGCTTGTTTCCAAAGCCGGTTCGCGATGACCGTTGCAAACCGAGGATTGTCGGGATCGGTCAACCAAGCCGCGTAGATTTCTCGCGATCCAACTCCTTGGCTGATATTAACACGCCTTTTCTTTCTCTTTCTTGAGTTGGATACATCAGGAACTTTGGCATCCGTTAGGGCTTCTCCATTGAACATTTCACGAGCCACCACGATTTCGCCGTCTTCGCCATCGTCACCCAAGAAATTTTCTGGCAAACGAGCCAGACCAGAACCACTGCCGCTGACTCCCATGTTGAGAGACCTGACGTACTGCTTGACTTTAACGTACATCTTTTCTGGAACGTCTGCGTCGCGAATTAGATTTTTATAATCTTTTGCCCTGTCTTTTTCGGCGCGATAGCCTACTCCGCCAGTGAACGCCACCATTTCAAAATACTGTCGCTGAGTCCAGTCATCGTAAGGGTGGTCATGGCACTGAGCACACTCGAGACGAGTCCCTAGGAAGATACGGACCGTGTTGGACATGTTATCTTCGGGCATGTTGCGATCTCGCAAGTAGTACCCAACTGCACCATTGCCGGTCGCAAGATTTGCACCCGAAGCGGTCAGCAGTTCTTGAACGAACTCGTCGTAAGGTTTGTTGCGCTCAAGTGAGTCCTTGACAAAATCGATGTAGGGTTGCCCGGATAGTCCGTTGCCCATTTGAGATGTGATTCGCAGTAAGTTGGCCCAGAAGTTGAACTGCTGGCTAGTGCGCCCATACGAATCGAGTAGTTTGTCGATTAGGTCTTCGCGTTTCGACTTGTTCTTGGAATTCAAGAATGCTTGGGTTTCTTCCAAGCTAGGAATGCGGCCGATGATGTCTAAGTAGACACGGCGCACAAACACGGAATCTTTCGTGCGTTTGTTTCGCTTCAGCCCTTCACTAGAAAGATGACGCTTGACGAGCGCGTCAATTTTGTTGCTGATCTTTTGGATCGACTTTCGCGATGGTTTTTTGGCATGATGGACCGTCGACACATGTTCTGACGAACGACTTTCTTGGGCATCTACTGGAGCACAAAACGCGAAACTGGCAATCAAAAGTAAAGGCAATATCTGGAGCAGATTGCCACCAATTCGGTTCATCATTTCGGATACACTCATGGTTCAGCGCTTGGGTAAAAGTTGACTGCTATGGTTACTTGATGCGTTGGGCAAATAGATTATTGCGAAAAACTAGCCCCAATCAATGCATGCTCGGGCGATAAGGATTATCGGATTATTAGGGATCTTCATACGCAATACTGCGGTTTAGTCTGTTCGGGTACAATAGCATGCAGGAAATCAAGTGCTTTGCGTTAATCAACAGGATTGATTTTGAAATCTGCACAGTCTAAGTCGCTCTTAAATTTATTAAACTTGCCCCAAAATCTATGTCGAAAAAAAACGATTCAAACTCCAATCGCCCGATGACTGTTCCTCGGTTTATCAAAAAAAAACAAGCCGGAACTAAGCTCACAATGTTAACGGCTTACGATTTTCCTACGGCTAAATTGCTGGACGAAGCGGGAGTGGATGCACTGCTGGTCGGTGATAGCTTGGCGATGGTTGTTCAAGGACGTGAGACGACCCTGCCAGTGACGCTAGACGAAATGATCTACCACGGCGAAATGGTCGCGCGAGCCGCAAAACGAGCATTGGTTGTGGTCGATATTCCGTTTCCCATTAACCACCATGGCGTGCGGTCAGCGGTCAAAGCCGCCGGCAAGATTATGAAACAAACGGGTTGCAATGCGGTCAAGCTAGAAGGTGGTGCCGAACAAGCCGAAGTGATTGAAGCCCTAGTAATCGCTGGCATCCCGGTGATTGCTCACGTGGGCTTGCGACCTCAAGCGGTCAATGTGATGGGCGGTTACAAAGTCCAACGCGATCGCGATAGCCTAATGGCCGATGCCATTGCCGCCGAAAAGGCAGGCGCGTTTTCAATTGTGCTTGAATGCATCCCAGCTGACATTGCGAAAGAGATTTCTGAAAAGCTCACTATTCCAACGATCGGAATCGGCGCTGGACCTGACTGTGACGGACAAGTTTTGGTTGTCAATGACATGCTCGGCGCGACCAGCGGTTACGTTCCTAGCTTTGTCAAGGAATACGCGAACGTCGCTGAAATGATCTCAAAGGCTGTCGCGCAATGGACCGCGGACGTGGTTGCTGGTGATTTCCCTACTGACCAGCAAACATTCTAAGCCGATGCAACATTAAAGTATTCACTCGCAACGATCCTTTAAAACGAACCAAAGCGATCATGCAAGAAAGTTCTGACAATCAAGAGCCTGAAATTCAAGCTGCTCCGGTCGAGCCGGTCGATGGCTTGGGGTTAGATGGCAAGGAATCCGGGGAGCAGCCGAAGCCTGCCACGTTTGCGACTTCGATGAACGTTCGTATTGGGTTGGTGGTTTATGGAATTTTGGTGCCCATTGTCTGTCACCTGATAACACTCCGTGGCGCTCCAGAGACCGCCGAATGGCAGTCGGGCGAGTTGTCCGACAAATTGAGTTTTGTGCTGTCGGGAGAATGTGGTTGGCCAGTCTTTCCGTTTTTGATTTTTGCCATGGTCTGCCTCGGGATGGTGGTTCGAGACGAAACATGGGCCTTTGCAAAACCGTGGGTTCGCTACGGTGTTTTTTCGGGCACGATTGTTTGCAGTTGCTACTTGTTGGCATTCAGTTTCACGGTGATGGATGGTGTATTTGCTGTCACCGGCTTGCTGATTGGAGCGACCGTTTGGTTGTTTGCGGTTCATGGGGTCATTTGGATTTTGGTCACGTTTGACGCAAAACTCATTGTGGCGTTGCTTTCCGGCGGTTGTGTCGTACTCTTTTTGGTTAGTGCGATCGCAGGAGATGCCTCGTTTTTAGCAATATTCGTATTTCCGATCGTGATCATTTTGATTCTCTCTACCCCATTGGCATTTTTGACCTACTTAGGGGTTTCCATTCGGATGTTAAAACTGCATACCCCTGCGCGCAGTTTTACGCTCGCGGACTTGATGATTTGGGTGACTTGGCTGGCAACATTTTCATCCGCTTTAAGATCGACGATCAAACTATCGTTTGACAAGTATTCTCAGCTACCACTCGAGCCACCTGAGCACTGCTACGTTGCGACGGCTGCATCCAAAGGCTATCCTCGGATTGTTGGGTCGCATCGTTTGTCGGCCGCTGGACAACCGATAATCGTCAACTCACAACTCGCGACCTTTAAATCTGCCGAACTGGCGCTGCGAGCGGTTTCACCCGCCTGCCATCGAACGTTTCGATTTTTCTACGATCGCCTCGGCCCTGTCGCCGCCGGAACGCTCGTCGGCCCGACGAGCGCGACCATCGCTTACTTGTGCCTAAAGCCCGCCGAGTGGCTTTGTTGGATCGTGTTGCGAATTTTGCTTGGGCGAAAAACACTTCGCCAGTCCCTTCGGCTCTATCATTCGCGGGCCAAGCAAGTTGAACCGTAGGTTAACGCGAGGTCAGTAGCTTGCGGTTTCATGCGAAACTGGTAAGTTCATCGGCTTCAATATTTGCGAAAATTCGATCCATGGCCGGTGGCAAAGTGTCTGAAGAAATCGAAGTTCATTTGTTTACCGATGGCGGTTGTAGCGGAAACCCTGGCCCCGGTGGTTGGGGGTTCATCCTGCGGCACCTCGCCAGTGGCAAAGAAATCGAACGGTCGGGCGGCATGCCGATGACCACCAATAACCAAATGGAACTGGAGGCCGTGATCCAAGGCTTGACCACCTTGAAACGACCTTGCCATGTCGAAGTGTTTACTGACAGTGTTTACGTTGGCAAAGGCATTTCGGAGTGGATGGCCAAGTGGAAAAATAACGGCTGGAAACGCAAAGAAGGCGGCAAGTTAAAAGAAGTCAAAAATATCGACTTCTGGAAACGACTCGACGAACAAGTTGAACGGCATAAAATTAAATACACTCGTGTTGCCGGACATAGCGGACACGAAGAAAACGATCGCGTCGATGGCTTGGCCGTCGCCGCTTACCAAAAATATCTTTAAGAATCAAACTCCATCATGCGTATCGGAATCTTTGGCGGTTCGTTCGACCCCATCCATCAAGGCCATTTGATTTTGGCTGAAAACTGCCGCGAACAAGCTTCGTTGGATTTGGTTTTGTTTATCCCCTGTGCGACCAGCCCACATAAAACTGACGGCGCGTCCAGCACCGATCGACAACGTTGCGAGATGATCGAACTGGCCATCGCCGGCCACGAGTCCTTTCGGTTATCTAAGATTGAACTGGAACGCGGCGGAATTAGTTACACTGTTGACACGTTGGCGGATCTAAAACAGCAACACCCCGACGATGAATTGTTCTTGATGATGGGCGATGATTCACTTGAGAGCTTTGGCAGTTGGCACGAACCGGAGAGAATCTGCGAGCTTTCGACTCCACTGGTCGCCAATCGACCCGGATCAGGAGAAATCGATCTGTCGGTGCTTAAGAAACATGCCTCTGCTGAACGGTATCAACAGGCCTGCGAAGCCACCGTCGATAGTCCAATGATCGAAATCAGTAGCAGCGTTATCCAATCACGCATCTTTGCCAACCAAAGCATCCGTTACTTATTGCCTCGCGGCGTAGAGCGGTACATCGAATCCCAATCGGTTTATGCAGCTAAGGCTGCCAAGTAATCATGGCTTCCACTTCGCTGCAATTACCTCGGATCGCAATCACCATGGGCGACCCAGCAGGCGTTGGCCCGGAGCTGTGCTGTCAATTATTGAACGATCAAGCGATCTTGGACGTTTGCGTTCCGGTGATTTTTGGCAATGGACGGATCTTGCAGTTGGCGGCCGAACGTTGTGGGTATTCTTACCAAGCGCAAACGATCGATGTGAAAAATCCGGAAGCGTTGCTGGAGGTTCAGGAGCCAGCGGTGTTTGATTTGGGCGGGACTGACATTGAGAATTTTGAACCGGGCGTGATCAGCCAAGCCACTGGTGCGGATTCTTTTGCGTTCATTGAAGCGGCCATCGACGCCGCCCGGGCTGGTCAAGTCGCTGGGGTTGCGACGGGGCCGATCAACAAAGCCGCTTGGAAAATGGCTGGCATTCATTTCCCAGGGCACACGGAGTTGTTTGCCGAGCGTTTTGAAACCGAAGAGTTTTGCATGATGATGACTGCGCCAGCGTTTAGCTGTTCGCTGGTTACTACGCATGTTGGCTACCACGAAGTACCGCAGACGCTAACCGCTGATTTAATTTTTGAAGTGATCGAATTGACCGATGCGGCGCTCAGCCGAATCTTAGGACGCAAACCTAACCTGGTTGTGTTGGGCTTGAATCCTCACGCGGGCGAAGGTGGTTTGTTCGGAAATAATGAAGAAGAAACTCTGATCACTCCAGCAATCGAACGAGCAACTGCGGCAGGCATTAAAATCGAGGGCCCCATCCCACCGGATACTGGGTTCTTACCGTGGCGGAGAGAGCAAACTGATGGTTATGTTTGCATGTACCATGACCAAGGGCTGATTCCGTTCAAGGCGTTTAACTTTGATAGTGGCGTCAATGTGACATTGGGTTTGCCGATGGTCCGCACAAGCGTCGACCATGGCACTGCGCTGGATATTGCTTGGCAAGGCAAGGCGGATGTTTCCAGTTTTGTCTCGGCAGTCAAACTGGCAGCAAGTTTGGCTCAATGAAATAGTGCCTGCGTTTTTCCGGTCCTCAAGAAAACAGTTTAACATACAAGCTCGCAGCGCAAGCAAGTGCATTTTTTGGGAATTGACCGATGCACTCGCTGGCGCGTCGAACTTGTATGTAGTGTTTGAGATCGGCGACAAAATTTCCGGAAGAGCCAATTTCAAAGGCAAATAAATTCACGGCTGAGTGGCGTTTGTTTGCCAGGGCTTAATTCCAAGTGATTTCTAAACGGGGCTCCAAACGGCTAGCTCATTGCCGGAGGGATCTAAGAAATGGAATCGACGACCGCCGGGAAAATCAAATGCCGGTACAGAAATTTTTCCACCGGAGTCCATCACCAACTGTTCGCTTGCCGATAGATCGTCCGAATACAAAATTACCAACGCGCCTTGGTTGGATGGTTTTCGCTGGCCCGAGTTAGCATCAAAGCCTCCTTCAACACCAGCGCCGTGAATGGCAACGTAAGCGTCTCCCCAATCGACGAATGTCCAACCAAACGCTTGGCCATAGAATGACTTCATCGCCGATAGATCATCTGCTGGAAGTTCGATGTAGTTGAAGTGATGGTGAGTACTCATTCGATCTCATCGAAACTATTTATTTTATCGAAACGGTAGACCCTTCGGACAAGATGGAGAATAAATCCATCGCATCTTTCTCGCTTAGCCCGATACATCCTAGATGTCCGTTGTCGGTGTTTGCGTCGATCGCGTGTAAGCACAAGCTGCCTTCGAGGGCAATCCAATATTTACCATAGTGGTTGTTCGAATGTCCTGGCGGGTAAGTCCCCGTAGCATCTTTCCAATCGTGTCCACCTGGAAGTTTGCCAACAACTTTAAAATCGCCTGGGCGGGGTGATCCTGAGATGCCTACTTTGATGTCAAATCGACCGGCGTACAGGCCTTCGACGAACAACGTTAGGGTGTTGTTTTCAAGATTGACGCTCGCGTTAATTGGACCAGTGATCTTTTTAAGCTCGGTACCCGGCGGAATTACGTTGGTAGCATAGGGGTTGTTGATGGTTTTAGTTAACTGTTCCGGTTCTGTATGTGATGCAAGAATAACGCTATCGTCAGGCAGGCCAAGGATCTTCTTTTTGTTAACGTTAAATATCAACTGTCCGGGCACTCCCCATGCGCGACCGAGTTCGAGCAAGCTATCACCAGGCTGAGAAATATAAGGAGCCGCCAAATGGTGTTCGTCTGAAAATACTACTTTTGCGGCTAATCCGTCCAGCCAAGGGTCAAGCCGTTGTCGTTGCGGCCCCGTCAGTTCAGAACTACTGTAGAAGTGTGTTAATAGTTCAAGTGATTTGTGAAATTGCTTTTCAGCTATCAACGTTTCAATAGTGGACCAAGCGGTTTTTAATGTTAAACCATCGTAAAGGGCATTATGTTTTGGCTGAAGCTTGAACCGGTCAAAAGCATTGGTGTCACCGTCGGTTGATACCTTGGCAACTGCGGAATCTTGAATCAAAGGAGCATGTTGCACAGAAAGTTTGCCGTTCGGCTGAAATGTGTTTGAAGCTTTGAGTTGACTGCCGTCGGGCGCTTGTTGTTGATTTTTTAAAGCAGTGATCAACCCTTGGTCACGCTGTTGGACTTTGGTAGGTGGCGACAACGGTGTATGTGATTTCGCAGCAAAATCAAATTCGGCTTCTGGGCGAGGCTTGAATGTTGGTTGCTGCGATTTAATCGAAGTACTTGGTTGCGTTCGAGCAGGCGGAATAAACTTCGGTCGGGCGGTTGCCAACGAGCTATTGACTTCGGGTAATGGCAGCTTCAGATGCTCAGGCTTATTCGCCATCAAAGGAGAGTTGTCGCTTTTGATCGACATTGGTCCTTTTAAACTTGGAGGTCGCAGTTTGTCAGTAGGTGCCGCATCGGCTAATCCGGATTGAAGATCGGTAACGATCGGCGGAGTTAGTTCCTCTAAATTGCTTTGGTCCGGAGTCGACATTTGATAAAAAACAAATGACAGGCCGAGTAAACCAACGGCAACGATTGTATTTTTCAGGGAGTGCATTCGATTCTCCAAGTCCACCTTAGTCTTTTCTGGTCACCCATAGGGAACCAACAATTGTGAAGAAGGCGAAGACCTTGAAGGGATAGCGGCATGTGTGTCCGCATTATGGCCGAATAGTTATGACCGGCTGAGCTGTATTGATACTGCGCCCTAGTCTTCGCTTCCGGCCGACAGAATAGCAACGCATCGCGTTGGCAGCGATAGATTCCTTTAAGGCTGCTAGCAGCCTCATGCAAGGAAGATCGTGCTCTTAGCGTATTTAGTTAGACCAACTAACTAAGCGCACTTTCAACCTGCTTTTTGATTTGCTGTTCGATCTGACCGCGAAACGGAACCGCAGCAAAGGGCAACTTCCCCGCGACGACGACCTGTGAATCGGAAGTCACTACCGAACCCGAGACCGTCATTCCCATTGCCTTAAAGGCGAACTGGAGATTTCCGTCGTCGTCCCAAGTCTCAGTTATATCGGTTAGTTCAACAGGTGAATCTGCTCTAACTTTTTCGGAGAAGTTCTTTAGCTTGGCAATTGCGTCAGGGCGAGGAGTCTCGTGATCAACGGAAACATTGAATTTTGGCATGGAGAAAGAATTCGTATTAAAAGTTGATTCGCACCGAAGCACGTTCAACTTAGGTTGCTATCAAAAATGCTGCGGTCGTCAGGATGCCACAGCGGTAATCCTTGCAACGCCCGAGCGGCCATCAGCCCTACTTTTTCTTGAGAGCCCGGCAATGCGGAGGTCGCATCATAGTCTTTTTTATCGACTGTCGGGGGTTCGTAACTCCACTCTCCGTTCCTAATCGCCTCTAAAACCGATTCAGCCACAATCATCTCCTTGCAGAGGATCTTTGTTAAGATCCATTTAAAAGAATTGTAGGCCTTCCATGATGATGTAGTGCTCCAGGTGCCTCAGTAATATCTGATAATCAAAACTGGATGTCAAATTTTTTTTGAAAAATTAATATTTGGAAAATAAATAATGTGATACCCACCATTCTTGGCCCTTACGAAAACCAAACAGTTCGCTGCATGCCAAATAGAAAATTCGCCAGCGGTTAAACCAGCGAATCGCCTGATCTTTTCCGTATGTTTTTTCCAGCAAAGGCATAATTGTATCGCGATTTCGATCCATATTTCGCAACCACGCCTCACAAGTTTTCTGATAGTGCGTGCCGTCCCACTTCCATTGCTTTTGCAATTGCAAATCATCTTGATATCGCAAAAACAATTCATTTCCTGGCATGATCCCGCCAGAGAAAAAATAGCGGCTCATCCAATCGCTGCTGCCTTCGTCTTGGAATTTGTAGGTCCATTCACGATGACAAAAAATGTGTGCGAATAACTTGCCGTACTCATTTAACCAGCCAGCGATCCGGCGAAACAACTCTTTGTGATTTCGTACGTGTTCAAACATTTCAATCGAAACGACGCGATCAAACTTCTGTTCGCACTGAAAATCATTGATGTCGCAAGTGACCACTTTAAGGTTTGCACCAACTCCTCTTTCTTTGGCTCGCCGCAATATAAATTCACGTTGCGACGCCGAATTAGATACCGACGTAATGTTTGCATTCGGATAGTGTTCGGCAATCCACAGCGACAGCGAGCCCCAGCCGCATCCAAGTTCCAAGATTTCTGCGCCGTCAGTTAGCTCCGCATGTTCGCAGCTTTTGGAGAGCGCGATTTCTTCGGCGCGATTCAAATCGGTCGATTCATCCGGCCAGTAACAGCCAGAATATTTCAGCCTCGCACCAAGCGTCTGCACAAATAACTCTGCTGGCACCTCGTAATGTTGCTCGTTGGCTTTTTCAGGGACTAACGCCAGCGGTCCGCTGGAAAATTCTTCGACCAAGCAATCCAGACGCTCGCGATTAGCGGACGGGGTGCCCCGGTCGACCGATGAGAGGCGTTTTTTTAGCAAACGTCGAATTCCCATTCGCACCAAGATGTCTGGAGCATATCCACGTTCGGCCAAGTCAATGAATTGCTGGATCATTTTTCAGCCACGACATTTTGAGTTTTAGGGAACCAAGGGAAAAACGCGTTCGTCGTTTGCTGATACTGTCGGTATTTATCACCCCTTGATTGAATCGCTCGAGCTTCGGTGGTTGGGATTCCTGTCACGTTAACCAAGAAATGCCACATCGCCAGCGGGGCCAGCAATGTTACCAGCACCCACGAGCTGGTCGCCGCCAACAAAACGTAGGTCCACCAGTGCAACCATTCGAAAAAGTAGTTTGGATGACGTGAGTATCGCCACAAGCCAGACTGGCAAACTTCGCCTTGATTGGCTTTGTCTTGCTTAAACTGTTTCAGTTGCAAATCAGACAATGCTTCACCGGCGATCGAAATTAGCCAAACCACAATCGCAAAACAATCCAATCCACCCAGCGGAGAATTGAGATTGGCAACGACTAAAAGCGGCCACGTAAAAATGAACGCTCCGATTGCCTGCAGTTGGTAAAAGCGAAGCATACGGATTTGGGCGTGGTCGCCCCATTTTTCTTTTAACGCTGTGTACCGTTCATCTTCGGGATGCTGGCACCAGCGGCGATACAAATGCAAACTCAGCCGAGTCGCCCAACTCAGAATCAATATCGCCAACAGCCAACGACGACCGCGGTCACCACCAGCAACCGCACAGTAAAACACACCTACCAACGCTACAGACATCGCCCAGCCAACGTCTACGACCGCCGAGTTACCGATGGCTCGCTGCAGCACCCAGAACGCTGCAAAATAAAAGATCAAAACGACCAAGCCAATTGTAAGAGTAAAGATTGGGCTCATGAGTTCTCGATAGTGGCCAAAGAATTTCCAGCTAAACAAAAATTGAACAATCTTCTAGCAAAAGCCGGTCCGAGCCATTGGAACCGAAAAATCATGCAATCAACAACGGTGCGATCAAATTTTATTCCGCTACAATGAGCCGTTGTCTTCCAAGGTTATCTAAAAAACAATTTCCATCGAGATCTAGGCACTACAACTGCCGATCTAATTCAGCCGACACCAAAGGGCCCCTCAATGCACTATCGCTTTAAAACCTCCTTCGTTTCCCGTCCGATCGTACAGATCATTGCACTAGCAATCGGGTTGCAGGTTCTGGCAATCAATCAAACCGCTCAAGCACAGTTCTTGCCGCATTCGTACGCGAGACCGGATCAAGTCAAAATCAAGCACTTGCATTTGGACGCGAAGGTCGACTTTGAAACCAAACGCATTTCTGGTTCTGCGACGTTGACGTTAGAACGCACTGATCCACAAGCAATGTTGCAGATCGACGCGGACGGGCTTGAAATTCGCAGTGTCAAAGAAGTGGGTGGCCAGGCGTTGACCTTCAAGCAACCACCCGTGCGAAAGGGCATTGGCGAGGGACTGGTCATTGAGTTGCCAGCGGTAGAGCAGCAAGCGACTAAGGTGATCGTTGAATATGCGACGGACCCGGCTGCCGCTGCCGTTCAATGGTTGTCTTCTGAACAAACCACCGACAAAAAGCACCCGTTCCTCTTTACGCAGTCGCAGGCAATTTTGGCTCGCACCTGGGTTCCTTGCCAAGACACCCCTGCGGTTCGCATGACGTACTCGGCCAAACTCCAAGTGCCCAAAGAGTTACTTGCCGTCATGAGCGCTGCGAACCCGCAAAAGAAAAACGATACCGGTGTTTACGAATTTCAAATGCAACAACCCATCCCGTCGTACTTGCTCGCATTGGCCGTTGGCGACTTAAAATTCGTTGGTCTGAGTGAGCGTAGCGGTGTATATGCCGAGCGTTCGGTTTTGAAAAAAGCGGCTTGGGAACTAGCCGACACCGAGCGAATGATCGTTGCGGCTGAAAAACTCTACGGCCCCTACCGCTGGGATCGCTACGATGTGATCTTTCTGCCGTCGAGTTTTCCTTTTGGTGGAATGGAAAATCCAAGGCTTACGTTTGCCACACCAACTATTTTGGCAGGGGATCGTTCGCTGGTCGCTCTGGTTGCTCACGAACTGGCTCATTCTTGGTCGGGTAACTTGGTGACCAACGCAGCTTGGGACGATTTCTGGCTCAACGAAGGATTTACGGTGTACTTCGAACAGCGAATTATGGAAGCCGTTTACGGTCGTCGTTACTCGGAGATGCTTGCAAAACTAAACCTTGATGGCCTGCAACGCGAATTGGTTCAACTGAAAAAACGCGATACTTGGCTTAAGTTGGACCTCACCGGACGCAACCCGGATGATGGGCTAACCGCGATCGCGTACGACAAAGGGTATTTCTTTTTGCGAGCGCTAGAAGAAAATGTTGGCCGCGAGAAGTGGGACGTATTTTTGAAAAACTATTTCGACAAGTTTGCGTTTCAAAGCATGACCACTGAGGGATTTCTGAAACATCTGAAAGCTAACTTGGAAGTCGATGTAGATCTTGATTCGTGGGTTTATTCGGCAGGCTTGCCCGCCAGCATACCGGTCGTTCAGACCGAAGAATTAAATAAAGTTGCCGCTGCGGTCAAAGCGTTCACTGATGGAACGGAACCTGCCAAAATTGCCAGTCAATTCAACACCGCCGATTGGACCACTCACCACTGGAACCATTTCTTGCGGTCACTGGAAACGGCGGCGCTATCGAAAGAGCAAATGGCAGCGTTAGACGGTCAGTTTAAGTTTACGGAATCTGGCAATTCGGAAATCACGCACGACTGGTTGTTGTTAGTGATCGCTGCGGATTATCAGCCGGCTATGAACAAGCTGGAAGCGTTTTTGACCGGACAGGGAAGACGCAAGTTTCTAACGCAGCTATACACTAAGTTGGTGGAAACCGAATCCGGCAAAAAACTCGCCAAGAAAATCTACGCCATCGCCCGGCCGGGCTATCACTCGGTTTCTCGCGATACCATCGACGAGATTTTGAAGGAGTGAATTTAGTTGGGTAGCTAGTGGTTTCTTGCTGGCCGCTGATTATTGCTCTTGTAGGAACCGTGGGCTATCGCCCTGCGGCTCATGTTGTTACCAGAAGTTTTTGATGAAACAAAAACTTGCTGCTTCATTCGAATTATTTCTTCAACGAGAAGCTGCCTTTTTGTTTGATGGCTTCGTCGCCGGAAGATTCGGCGATCATCACTTCGAAATCACCCGGCTCAACGATCCACTTGTGGCCGGGGCCCATCGTTTTCAGGTCTCGTTGTGGGTCGAGCTCAAACGTAACTGTTTTCGTCTGGCCAGCTGGGATCGCAACTCGTTCAAATCCACGTAGGAACTTTTCATAAGGCGTAATCGTTCCAACAACATCGCGAAGATAAAGCTGAACAACACTGTCGCCATCTCGGTCGCCAGAATTGGTGACATCGCAGGTGATGGTGATTTTGTCGTTGGCCGTCGGAGCTGCAGGTTCAATCTTTAGATTTTTGTAATCGAAGGTTGTGTAACTCAACCCATGGCCCAACGGATATAGCGGGCCCATGACACGAGAGTGGCCCCAGCCGTTGGGGTCGTGGCCTTTGCTTTGGCCGCCGTGAGCCCCATTGCGAACCGGAAACGCCAATGGGATCTGACCGACACTTTTTGGAAACGTAATCGGCAGTTTTCCGCCAGGATTGTTTTCGCCAAATAACGTCTCAGCGATTGCTTGCCCTACTTTTTCACCGCCGTGCCAAGCACAAACGATTGCTGGGATGTTCTGGTCAATCCAGTTGATCGAAGTCGCTCGACCGGGCATCAACACAACGATTACAGGTTTGCCCGTTTTCGCAAGTTCTCGCACCAATAGATTTTGGTCTCCGGCAAGGTCTAGGCTCAGTCGGCTTTTGGATTCAGCAACGGTGTCGTGTGTGTCACCCATGCAAGCGATAATCAAATCCGATCCCTTGGCGAGCTTAACTGCTTCCGCGATCCCGGCCTTTGCCTTGTCTGTGGGCTCGAATCGCATGATGTCTGAGCGAGGGAAATTTTCGTCGAAATAGTGACATCCCTTGGTGTAAGTTACCTTTGCTTTGCCCTCCAAAAACTTTGTGATCCCGGCTAGCGGTGTGATCACATCCGAACGACCAGGGCCATAGCGACTGATCATCGGTTTGACGTCATCGGCGATTGGTCCGGTAACCAATACGTTGGCAAAGGCTTTCGGATCCAGCGGCAGAGTGCCATCGTTTTTCAATAGCACCATGGCTTTACGAGCAGCTTCAAGTGTGACTGCTTCGTGATCAGCGTTGTGAATGATGCCAGTCACCTTTTCACCATCGGCAAACGGTTTGTCAAAAAGACCCAACTGAAACTTCACTCTTAACACATCCGCCACACGCGAATCGATCAGCTCCTCCGACAAACGCCCTTCGGCAACAAGCTCGCGAAGAGGCAGCACAAATTTTTCGGTCTTTTGGAAATTGGTACGTACGTTCAAACCTGCCTTCACTGCGTGTTCAATCGCTGTCTTCCAATCTTTGGCGGTTTTGTGTTGCGATTTTAGGCGATTGACTGCGCCGCTATCGGACACAACGTAACCTTTGAATCCGTACTCGCCACGCAATAGATCCGTCAAAAAATATGAGCTGCCGGTCACGGGCACGCCATCATAAGTGTTATAAGAACTCATCGCGCCCTTCGGCTTGGCTTCTTTGATCACTTTCTCAAACGGCTGCATCAAAATTTCGTGCATGTCGCGTAAAGGAATCTGAGGATCGGTTCGGCCCTTTCCGTCACGACCACCGTTTGGTGTACTGTAGGTTGCAAAGTGCTTAACCGTTGACGCGACACCTTTGGATTGAATCCCCATGCACTGTTGAATTCCCAGTTCGGCAACGTGAAAGGGCGATTCACCGTAACACTCGACCGTACGACCCCAGCGAGGGTCGCGGACTACGTCCAGAATCGGCGAGTAAATATTTGAATACCCCAACGCCTTACCTTCGATCGCGGTAATCTCTCCAATTCGGCGGACGAGGTTCTTATCCCAAGTCGCACCGACACCAAGTTGAGTCGGAAAGTTACACGCGTCACTATGACAAACGCCGCGGATACCTTCGTTGGTAAAATCAACTGGCACGCCAAGTCGCGTCTCCTCAATAAACCAACGCTGAATCTCGTTTAAAATATCGCAATGGTTGACCAGTTCAACATTTTCGTGATAGGCCCGCACCCCGTTGCAGTGTTCGTCGATGTTACCGATGCCGTCTTTCCAGACGCGAGTTTTCCATTTTTTGGTTGGGCGAGGGTCTTTAAGAATTCGTTTGTACCCGTAGATCGTCCCCATCTGAGCGGTCTTTTCGTCGATGGTCATTTGCCCTAGCAAATCCGCTATTCGCTCTTCGACTGACAGCTCTGGATTCTCGTAAGGATCCTGTTTGCCGTTTTTGTTGCGGTCAATCCAAGAGCCATGGTAGATGTCTGGCTTTTCTTGGGCCAAAAGATCATTGCTGGTCGAAGCGAACAAAAGGCTGACAGCAGTAGCGAAAAACAAAAGTACTTTGGGCATATCAGACTGATACCGAATTAAAAACTGGCGGAAGATAAATCTCAAATGGAACATCTTAATCTTCAGTGCCAAGAATTCAATCTGCCTGTTTGGGTTAAGCACACGAATTCCGTGCCTTGCCACGTTGGGCGGCATACCGCGTTGAGACAGCGAGATAGCTAATTGAATAAATCAACTGCTTGCAGAATTCTGCGAGCAGTTGATCGATTAAAAACGTTCTATTCTTAAAGTTTACATTCTGTAGTTTACATCACCAGTAAAGTCGCTTGCTCTCGCCTCAGTTTTTCTGGATTTATCAGTCGCTTGCTTACTGCAAAGTAAGGTCCTGAACCGAAACCAGTAGTTGGATGGTTCTTTCCCACCTCATCTCGCCTCATTTCGTGTTCCTTTCGCGATAACCGTAGAAAGCTAACGGTCGATGTACCGCTTCAAAGTCTTCATTTTATGTTTGGCCGTGGTAGGTGTCACTATCTCTACAAGTCGCTCGGCCGCGCAAGATCCGTTCACACAGCTTTCTGTAATCGACAGCCCAGTGCCTTGCTACAATTGTGACTCGGCTGATTTTGCTTTCGTGGATCCGCATGCCACTGAATGTTTAGGTGGGGATTATTTTCAAAGCTCGGACAAGGCCGACAATCCTTGGTTTGTTCGTTTGGGTGTCGGCGTGCTGTTGTTCGCCGAAACTGGGACTCTTCGCGCCGGTGGTAACGTTGTCCCTGGAGCAGGACTCGAAATCAGTGACGAAACGACCTTCGTGTTTGACATTGGATATCAGCTTTCGCCGGTTTGGACTGCCACGTTTAGCGCAGGCGTGCCACCACGATTGGATCTGGACGGCACCGGTGCTTTTCAAGGCGTTAGTTACGGCACGACACTGTTCGCACCTGTCGCCCTGTCACTGCAGCGGCACTTTTTCGTGACTCCTAAAGCATCCATTTATCTTGGTGGCGGAGTTAATTACACTGCGCAATACGAAAGCATCGACGGATTCATCCAAGACTTCGATATCAAAAACGACGCGGCGGTGGTGCTGCAATTAGGTATTGAACGGCGATTGAACGAGCGCATCAGTTTGTTTGCGGATGCGAAAAAAGCGTTTTACCGCACTCAAGCGTTTGGCAACATTGGCGGCATTCCTATCCGAAGTGACGTAATCGCCAATACGACGCTATTGTCATTCGGCCTTAGATATGATTTTTAAGTGACATGAAATTGTCTAGCCGACTTCTTGGTCATTGGCGTTTTGATCTCGTGGCACTTCCGTGTCTCGGCTGGTGACATGATCTGTACCAGGCACTAGCAGCGGGCCAGGGAGGTTTTCGTCAATGATCTCGCGAAGCTGATCGGCATCCACCGATTCAGTTTCGATCAAGCGTTCGGTCAGTGCTACCAAGGCTTGTTTGCGTTCCATCAACGTTTTGCGAACGGCAGTCACGGCATCGTCAACGATGCGTTTGATTTCGCTGTCAATTTCTTCAGCCGTTTTTTCGCTGTAAAGTACGGTCGTTGTGGCACCAGCACCCGCTAAAAACGCACTGCCACGTTCGGCTTTGAAGTTGATCCGGCCAAGCGAGCTCATTCCGTACTGCATTACCATCGCCCGAGCGATGTCAGTCACACGTTCTAAGTCGTTAGAGGCTCCTGTGGAAATATCGGTGTAAATAATTTCTTCAGCGATTGTACCGCCGAGTAAAACTTGCAAGCGGCTTTCGAGTTCGGCTTGTGTCATCAAAAAACGATCTTCTGTTGGGCGCTGCATCGTGTACCCCAGTGCCGCTAATCCACGCGGGATGATCGATACTTTGTGAACCGGGTCGGTGTTGGGCAAACTGTATGCGATTAAAGCGTGTCCAGCTTCGTGATAGGCGACGCGTTGTTTTTCGTCTTCCTTCATCACGCGTTGCTTCTTTTCCAAACCTGCAGTGACTCGCTCGACACCTTCGTTAAAGTGTTTCATTTGCACGGTTGCGCATTCACCGCGAGCGGCCAGCAAGGCAGCTTCGTTGACCAAGTTCGCTAGTTCCGCACCCGCAAAGCCAGGGCTAATCGCCGCTACTTGTTTTAAGTCGACGTCGGCATCTAGTCGGACGGCTTTCACGTGGACTTTCAAAATTGCTTCTCGCCCCATTACATCAGGTCGATCGACCAACACGTGTCGATCAAAGCGTCCAGGTCGCATCAATGCGGAGTCCAGTGTTTCTGGGCGGTTGGTCGCAGCCATCACGATCACTCCACTGTTGGAAGCAAATCCGTCCATCTCGACCAACAGCGCGTTCAGTGTCTGTTCGCGCTCATCGTGGCCGCCAGCCGCGTTGCCGCTACGACTTTTGCCCAACGCATCCAATTCATCAATGAAAATAATACATGGCGCCTGGGCAACGGCTTGCTGGAACATATCGCGAACACGAGCCGCACCAACCCCGACGAACATTTCAACAAAGTCACTACCGGACAAACTGTAGAATGGGACACCCGCTTCGCCAGCAATCGCTTTTGCCAACAATGTCTTACCAGTTCCCGGAGGGCCAACAAGCAGGACACCGCGAGGAATCTTGCCGCCAAGTTTTTGGTATTTTTCTGGATGCTTTAAAAAGTCGACGACTTCTTTGACTTCTTCGACTGCTTCGTCGATCCCAGCAACATCGCTGAACATAACCTCTAGATCGTTATCGGCCATCAGACGACCGCGGCTGCGCCCGAATTGCATCGGCCCGCCGGTGCCGCCCAAGCGGCGCATCATGAATAGAAATAATCCGGCGATAACAAATAACGGCAGCAGTAACATGCCGTAGGTCGCAAAAAAACTTGGCCCATCGGCGTGCTGGTATTCTATCAAGCTGGCTTCCAACGCCTCATAGAGCGGCTTGTTGGTCGCCTCGTCGTTGCCTTTAGAGGTTATAAACTTAGTTTCGGTGAACTTAGGAACGGGTTCGCCTTCGACTCGTCGCCGCATCAAAATCGTTCCGTATACACTCCGCTGGTCGACCACGATATCGGTCGGCTTCATATAATCGTTCCAAGTTGGCTTCTTGGCGTTTTTCTTTTCAACGCTGACGATCGAACTGGCTTCAGTCCCCGTGTACTCGCCAGCCTTATTGAATTGGTTTGTTTTCAGCAAGTCGATAAGTTTGGTGTAACCAATTTTGGCCGTGCCTGCGTTGTTGTTCAACAAAACAAATACGACCAGCGACAGGACCATCAAAATGATAAATACGACCCATGCTGAAGACCGATTACTCTGCGGTGCCTGCGAAGAGTCAGGTTTGCGGTTGTTTTGTTCGGTCATTAAAAAAATCCGTTAAATACAAATAAAGGGGAATCGTTTTGAGCAAAATCAAGTGCCAACTCAAGCTTATAAACTGCCGAGACTGGTATGATCAGTCTCGAAAACTATGCAAAAGCTGTTCCAAATTCGAATCAGCGTATCGATTAAGTGATTTTTCACCAATCGCTAGGCTTTATTCTGCCCGCATTTGAGATCGACCACCCTTCGAATACTGCTCATGGTTATCGGCGAAATAAACAGATCGAACGCTCTTAGTAGAACGAAATCAAGAAAATCCTCAACCAAATGGCATATCGGGGTATCTCGAATCGGCGCGGCTTGCCAAAGCGCTTACGATGTCCCCTTGATAAGCGTGCCATTTTGACGGTTTCACCGATTGCCGGGCATATCTAAACTGTGCCCGATATCCGTATCATGACCGTCACCCATCGGCTTGCATTGTTTGCCAGACGTTGAAAAAAATCAACACACCGAATTCTAAACTCAACATAAAACTACCCGCCGCTCGGCAGAATCCCCAAACTTTCACTGCATGAACGCAACAAAACACATCGCAGTCTTGGGCTCCACCGGTAGTATTGGCCAGAGCGCTCTCAAAGTTGTCCAGGCGATTGAGGGTTTTCATTTAATGGCAATCTCTGGTCACCAAAACATTGCGGCCTTGATCGAACAAGCGATTCAATATCGTCCCGCCTATGTTGTGGCGGCCGACCCGTCAGCGGTCGACCAGTACGTAGCCGAAGGCGGGCAGTTGCCTAGTATAGACGGCACCGAGTTTTTGGTTGGTGCCGAAGCGTTAGATACGATTGCCACTTTGCCGCAAGTGGATACGGTTTTGGCGGCGATTGTCGGCGTCGCTGGTCTGCCGAGCACCTTTGCAGCGGTAGCGGCTGGCAAACGGGTGGCGCTGGCCAATAAGGAATCGATGGTCGTTGCTGGGCATTTGTTGACGAAGCTGGCCGCGGAGACCGGGGCCGAGATTTTGCCGGTCGATAGCGAGCACAGTGCGATTTTCCAAGCCCTCAAAAGTGGTAGGCCGAGCGAGGTTTCGCGGGTGATTTTGACCGCTAGCGGAGGCCCTTTCCGTGAATTTTCCCACGCTGACATGGCCGAAGTCACTGTCGATCAGGCGTTGGCCCACCCCACCTGGGAGATGGGCAAGAAAATCTCGATCGATTCAGCCACGATGATGAACAAGGCTCTGGAGCTAATCGAGGCCAAGTGGCTGTTTAATTTGTCAGCAAACCAACTCGCAGTCACAATTCACCCTCAATCGATTGTCCATTCGCTTGTAGAATACTGTGATGGTTCTTCGATTGCTCAACTTAGCCCGCCGGACATGATGTTGCCGATTCAGTACGCTTTCTCGTATCCTGAACGGGTTGAAGGGCCTTGCCCGCGGTTGGATTTGACCCAATCGTTGGAGTTGTCTTTTTTACCACCTGACTTGGAGCGTTTCCCAGCGATTGAGTTAGGATTTGAAGTCATCAAAATGGCCGGTACTTCGGGCGCAGTTTTTAACGCTGCTAATGAGGCGGCCGTAGACGCATTTTTAAATCAGAAAATTGGATTCAACGACATCGTTGTTGCTTGTCGTGAAGTCCTAGAACAACATTACTTTGATCCTTTCCCTGAGTTGGCCGACATTCTTGAAGCTGACAGATGGGCAAGGCTGGAGATTTCCAAGTGGATTACTGCTTGACCTTATTTGCCGCGGCCAACCCTTGGTCTGACCCTGGAACCTACATCGCCATTTTAAAAGTCGTTTTCGGCTTGGGCGCGGTAATTTTCGTGCACGAACTTGGCCACTTTTTGGTAGCCAAAGCTTGCGGTGTCAAATGCGATAAGTTCTACGTTGGCTTCGACGTGCCAATTCGCTTGTTCGGCCAAACCATCATCCCCGCCAAATTGATCTCATTCAAATGGGGCGAAACCGAGTACGGCATCGGCGCAATCCCGTTGGGCGGTTACGTCAAGATGCTCGGTCAAGACGACAACCCCGGCCACAGTGAAGACCAACTCAAAGATTCTATCGCTGAAGGTGAATCCGTTGAATCCGCGATATTGGCGTCCGGCATGGTCGATCAATCCAAACTCGACCCACGCAGTTACCTGGCCAAGTCGGTGATCCAACGCATGTTGATCATCAGTGCCGGTGTGATTTTTAACTTGTTATTTGCAATCTTGTTCGCTGCGATCGCTTTCCGCAGCGGTGTCGATTACCAGCCGCCGGTGCTGGGCACCGTCGTTGGCGGCGGGCCTGCTTGGAAACACGATATGGCTGGCGCCGAAGTTACTCATGTCAATGGCAAGGATGTTGAAGGGTACTTCACTTACCCTCACTTTGCCGAAAGCGTCATCCTGAATTCGGATGACTCGTCCATCCCGATCAAATTTAAACGCCCTGGTTCTGACGAAGTCGTCTCCATTGACGTGACTCCTGAAAAAGGATTCATGCGCGGAAATCCAGAGTTTGCTCTTATTGGTGTTCAGTTCTCACTCCTGCCGAAAATTGACCCCCTTGGTGCAGTCGAAGACACACCTGCCGCCACTGCTACACCGGCATTCAAAGCTGGCGACTTAATCGTCGACATCAATGGAACTCCGGTTAAAACCGAAGTCGACCTACGTCAGGTCTTGTTCCGTGATGCTAAACTGCCCGCTGAATTCACCCTCGAGCGAACTATCGGTGAAGGTGAAGACGCCAAAACCGAGACGATCAAAACGACTGTTGGTGTGAACCCTGAAAAGGTTGTTGGCTTTTCAACCACTTGGGGGCCCATTGCAGCTATTAAACTCAATTCACCAGCCACCAACGCGGGTCTTAAAGAAGGTGATTTGATCAAGCAAATCGATGGAGTTCATTCTGGCGACTTGCTGACTTTGGATAACCGTATGTTCGCCAAAGCCAAAGACAAACAGACGATCACTCTACAAGTCGAACGAGACGGTAAAATTATTGATGTTTCGATTCAACCAGAGTTACCGACGCTCGCATCGACACTTGGCCCCAACAAGCCGATTGCAATCGACTCGCTGGGGATCGCGATTGAAACTTCATTGACCATCGATGCCGTCCTACCCGACTCGCCGGCTGATAAAGCTGGGATGCTCGCCAACGACACCTTGGTCTCCGTCGAGTACATACTCAGCGATGAACAAAAAGCCAATGACCGATACTCGATCTTGAAAAACGATCCGTTGGTCAACTTTGTTGACGACAATACGTCTTGGGCAGAGGTTTACGAGACCGTTTTGCAGGATTTGAAGGCCGGTACAAAAATCGAGGTTACCGTTGACCGGGGGGGAAAAACAAAAGTTTTAGAAATGGCGGCTGAGGAGTCGGATCAGTTCTTCCGTCATACACGTGGAATCAACTTAGAGATCTATGAGAGACACTATCAATCGGACAATTGGTCGGATGCATTCGTAACTGGCGGTTATAAGATGGTTAACGACTTAAGCCGAGTCGGCAAAACTCTCAAGACGCTGATCCAAGGTAAAATTTCACCAACTAACCTCGGCGGGCCAGGTACGATTGCGGTAGTTGCCACTAACGAAGCAGCAGCCAGTACCTCGCGACTGCTGTTGTTTTTGACGTTTTTGAGTGCCAACTTAGCGATTGTTAATTTCTTGCCGATCCCCGTGTTGGACGGTGGGCATATGATGTTCTTGGCTTACGAAGGCATCTTTCGACGGCCGGTTAACGAGCGAGTTCAACTTGTTTTGACCTACGGTGGACTGGCCTTTGTACTGTGTCTGATGGTTTTCGTGATCTCGATGGATGTTGGACGTTTCGGTCCTTGGTCGATGTAGGCCAAGCAGCTCGTGGTTGCGGAATAACGTTTCGACGCTTTGCATTAGAGAGACTTTAGCTAGGCTTTATTTATAGCCTTAGTTTAGTTCAAGCCATTCATTTTCGGCGGCAGCTAGTTCGGCTGAAATCGCTTCGATTTGTTCATGCAACTCAAGTGCCTTGGCAGCGTCGGTGGTCGTAGTCATCTCGGCGGACAACGTTTTTTTCTGGTCATCCAAGCTGGCGATTTTGCGTTCGACGGCTTTGATTTTCTTTCGTATTGCACGTTGCTCGTTTTGGCTAATGGCTTTCGTTTTTTTGCCGTGGTCCTTAGGACCGTTCTGGCTGCTCGTACCGCGATCACCTTGTTCGATCTCTTGATTAATCGAAAGCAAATAGGCATCGTAATTGTTCATGTAATCCCGCGCCGAACCGTTTCTTACCTCGATCACCGTCGTCGCGACGCGACCCATAAAGTGACGATCGTGGCTGGTGAAAATCACGGTGCCTTTGTAGATCAGCAAGGCTTCGGCAAGCGCTTCAACGGTTTCAACGTCCAAGTGGTTGCCCGGTTCGTCCAAAACCAACACGTTGTAATCGCCCAGTAACAGCCCCGCCATGCACAGCCGAGCCCGCTCGCCACCGGACAGGACTTTAACTTTTTTATGAACGTGATCGTCGCGGAACAGCAGTGAACCGGCCACGGCCAACACCTGCTGGTCGGTTGTCCCAGGCATTGCTTGGTATTCAAGGTACTCCAGCACCGTATCAGTTGGGTCCAGCGACGTGTAGACATGCTGAGCGTAGGTACCGATTTTGATGTTGTGGCCCCAGCGAAGCGTACCGCCTTTAGGTTCTAACGAACCGACCAGGGTTCGCAGCAGCGTCGTTTTGCCTTGTCCATTATCGCCGACGATTGCGGCCCGTTGTTGATGTTCGATTTCTAGTTGGATGTCGCTCGCCACTTCATGGTCCGGGTAACCGATGGCCAGACCTTCGCAGCGAACCGCCGTGCCTTGCTTCGGTTCAACGATCGGAGCTTGGATGTAGGCGGTGGCTTGTTGTGCGGCGACTTCGTTAAGCTTGAGTCGGTCCAGTTGTTTTTGTTTGGATCGAGCTTGGCTGGCGGTGTTGGCGTTGGCACGGTTCTTGTTGATGAACTTTTCCAATTGTTTTTGTTTAGCCATCGTTGCCGTGTTTTCACGGATTGCTTGTTGAGTCCGTTCTTTTTGGAATTCTAAGAACTTAGAAATTTTGCCTGGGTACATGGTGAGTTTGCCAGCAGACAAGTCGAGTGTGTGTTGGCAAGTTTTAGCGAGGAAGGTTCGGTCGTGTGATACCATCAAACAGGCTTGTTTGAAACTTTGTAGAAAGTGTTCGAGCAAAATCTGAGTCCGTAAATCCAGAAAGTTGGTTGGTTCGTCCAGGAGTAATAGATTCGGTTCGTGTAACAACAACGCTGCCAGCTTAACACGAGTCTGCCATCCGCCTGAAAGTGATTTGACGGGGCCGAACAGGTAATCTCCCTTCAATTCGAATTGCCCAGCGATCTCGCCGCATTTCCAATCGGGCTGTTCGCTGTCGCGCATTAAAAAATCCATTGCCGATTCCCCTTCATGGAACGGATCGTGCTGACGCAGGTAGCCGACTCTTAGCCGAGGGTGGCGGATGACTTCTCCCGCATCCAGTTCTTCTTCGCCTAGCAGGATTTTTAGAAGGGTTGACTTTCCGGCGCCATTTCGTCCGACGAAACCGATTTTGGCGTCATCGGTAATCGTAGCTTCGGCGTTATCCAGTAAGACTTGGTCGCCAAAGGATTTATAGGCGTTGCGAATTTGAAACAGTACGGCCATGAGGGTTTTGTTTGCGGAGTTTCTGTCGGTTGGGCGAGCTAAGACGATGACAAATCAGCGAAAAAAATTCTAGGTGTGATTCGGGCATTTTTTCAACGTTCACCAATTCGTCGGAATTAAGGCTAGTTTTGGATCGCGGTGCCCGTGTCAAAATCAGAGCTAAACTGATACAATCCGCCGTTTCAAAATCAATTTTTACCTATGGATTAGCTTTCGAAAATGGCGTTATTTGACTGGGTTAGTCGCAGAGTTTTCACTGCGGTACACGGCAACAATTTGGTGTACAACACTTGTTGGGAAGACCCACGGCTTGATCGAGTCGCATTGGATTTTGGTCCCGACGACAATGTTTTGGTGATTACTTCGGCGGGTTGTAATGCTCTGGATTATGCCTTGGCAGGCCCCAATCACGTTCACGCGGTCGACATGAACTTTCGGCAGAACGCGCTGCTGGATTTGAAAATTGCTGGAATCAAGAACTTGGATTTCGATACGTTTTTCAAAGTATTCGGTGAAGGACGTTTGCCCGGCGTGCAGAATGTTTACCAGGATCAATTGCGTGATTCACTGCCTTCATTGTCACAGCAGTTCTGGGATAAAAAGATCGGTTGGTTCGACAACCGTCGCAAAACGTTTTACGACCGAGGCACTTCGGGAACGTTCGCTAGATTGGTGCGGATCTACAATAAGCACATGATCAAGGCCACAAAGCATCTGGACGACATGCTCGAAGCCGATACGGTCGAGCAACAAAAAGAGATTTACGATGGCAAACTAAAGAAGAAATTCTGGTCAGGCATCATGAAGTTCGCCATGAACCGCGACACCACGATGTCGATGCTGGGCGTGCCAAAAGCTCAACGCCATCAAATCGATACTCAGTATCCGGGCGGTTTGGTCAAGTTCATTCAAGATTGCGTCGAGGCTGTGTTTGCGAAGTTGCCGCTGAAAGACAATTATTTTTGGCGAGTTTACATCAAAGGTAGCTATACGCGTGAGTGTTGCCCAGAGTATTTGAAAGAAGAGAACTTCAACGCGCTTAAAGGCGGCGTGGTCGACAAGATCTCCACGCACACCAATTCGGTGGAAGGTTTTTTGAAACAGCACGACGGAAAGATCTCGCGTTTCATTTTGCTCGACCACATGGATTGGCTCAGCACGAACTTCTTTCCGCTGTTGGAGTCCGAATGGCAAGCGATTCACGATACTGCCGCACCGAATACGCGATTGATTTGGCGTAGCGGCGGTTTGCGAACGGACTTCATTGATGAAGTGCACATCATGCGAGACGGACAGCCCACGAAGATTGCTCCACTGTTGGAGTATCATCCGGAGCTATCGGACGAACTTCACGTCAAGGACCGAGTTCATACTTACGGCAGTTTCTACATCGCCGACTTGAAGGCGTAACGATGGCATTTATTTCCGACATGAAGGTCCTGTACCACTTGCTGTTCAAGCGAGTCACAGGCGATAGCCATGCCGAGCGGATGGAGAGTTTCTACGGTGGGCAAGCGGGTGATTACGATGGATTTCGTAAGCGTTTGCTTAAAGGCCGCG
>CAZHCH010000045.1:0-10435 GCA_964530985.1 uncultured Pirellulaceae bacterium
TTGATGGCCGATGAAGCTTCAGGACAAATTGAACAAGTCATGCAAGAAGACCGGAAGTTTCCGCCTTCTGAATCATTTTCTTCCCAAGCAGTGATTGGCTCGGTTGAGCAGTACGAAGAACTTTACGACCGTGCGAAGAATCATCCCAACGAATTTTGGGGCGAAATTGCCAACGAGGAGATGCACTGGTTTGAGCCCTATCAGTCGGTGCTTGAAGGTAGCGGAAAAGACATAACGTGGTTCGCAGGCGGCAAAACGAATTTGTCCTATAACTGCTTGGACGCCAACATCGCGTCTGGCAAAGGGGACAAAAAGGCGATTATCTGGGAAGGCGAACCTGGCGATGTTCGCACACTTACTTATTCCGAATTGCACGCTCAGGTTTGCAAATTCGCCAATGCACTAAAGGGCTTGGGCGTCGGCACTGGGGATGTAGTATCGATCTACATGCCAATGACTCCCGAATTGGCGATCGCTATGTTAGCTTGCGTTCGCATTGGAGCGATTCACAGCGTGATTTTCGCTGGATTTTCTGCCGAAGCGATTGCAGATCGAAACAACGATGCCAACGCAAAGATTCAATTGACCTCCGATGGTTTATACCGCCGCGGAAAAGTGCTTCCGTTGAAAGAGACAGTCGATCAGGCGTTAGAGAAATCACCCTCGGTAGAACATTGCATCGTTTTGAAACGGTGCGACAACGATATTCAAATGAAAGACGGCCGAGACCATTGGTGGCAAGCACTGGTTGACGACGCCAGCGACGATTGTCCCGCAACCCCGCTGGACAGCGAGGCAACTTCGTTCATTCTTTATACCAGCGGTTCAACCGGAAAACCAAAAGGCATTCGACACACTACCGCCGGATACAACCTTTGGACCAAGAAAACTTTCCAATGGGTATTCGACCACCGTGAAGACGATGTCTACTGGTGTACCGCCGACTGTGGCTGGATCACCGGTCACAGTTACATCGTCTACGGTCCGATGGCCAATGGTGCAACTTGCCTGATGTACGAAGGTGCCCCCAACCATCCGGCAGAGGATCGGTTTTGGGAGTTGGTCGAAAAGTACAAAGTTACCATCCTGTACACCGCTCCGACTGCAATTCGCGCCTTTGTCAAATGGGGCGATGAACATATCGACAAACATGATTTGAGCAGCCTGCGTTTGCTGGGCACCGTCGGTGAAGGCATCAACCCAGAGACTTGGATTTGGTATCATGAGAAAATCGGCGGCGGCAAATGTCCCATCGTCGATACTTGGTGGCAAACCGAAACTGGTGGGATCATGATGAGCCCTTTGCCGGGTGCGATTCCCACCAAACCAGGCAGTTGCACCAAACCGCTGCCTGGTATCGTGCCCGTGATTGTTGACGAAAGCCTCAAGCCCGTCGACGCAAATCATGGTGGAATGCTGTGTATTGCTCAGCCTTGGCCCGGCATGTTGCGAGGGATCTGGGGCGATGACGAACGCTTTGAACAGCAGTACTGGGCGACCTACCCCGGCAACTACCTGACCGGCGACAACGCTCGATTGGACGACGACGGTTACTACTGGATCATGGGCCGGATTGACGATGTGATCAATGTTTCGGGACACCGGCTAAGCACGATCGAAGTTGAAAGTGCTTTGGTATCACATCCAAACGTCGCCGAATGCGCGGCCGTTGGTCGGCCTCACGAAATCAAAGGTCAAGCGATCGCGGTCTTTGTTACCGTCAAAGACGCCCAAGCCAGCGAAGAGCTCCGGCAAGAATTACGGTTACACGTGCGAAAGGAAATCGGCGCACTCGCAGTACCCGATGACATTCGATTTACCGATGCAGTGCCTAAAACTCGATCGGGCAAAATTATGCGGCGTTTGCTACGCGATATCGCTGCCGGACGCGAAGCCGCTGGCGACACCAGTACGCTAGAGGACTTTAGCGTGCTGGCCAAGCTTCGCGAAAACGACGATTCGTAGCTCGGCGTCAGCAAGGAGTCTTTCGTAGTGGATGAGGCTACGAATCCTGCGGAGGTACCACCATTTGCAGGTAAAAACGCGGACCACATTTGTGGCTCAAACTTGGCGGAGATGCTCTTTGCGATACCGAAACGGGCTATTTCGATTTAAAAACGCGGGAAAAACTTCGGAATCCATCCCGATAGGGATCGTCGCGCATAGCTGTGGGTGGAAGCCCACAGAGCTTGGTTGTCAAGTATAATTAGCCACGATAGTGGCGGCCGCAAACTTGGCAACAATACTCAAACGCGAGTAGCAAGATGGGTTCATTCACACAACTCACTTATCACTTCGTCTTCGGTACAAAATTTCGTAGGCGTTCGATTGGCCAAGATGTTGCCGAACCGTTGTACGAATACATTGGCGGAACGATACGTAACCGCAAAGGACGCTTGATTCAAATAGGTGGTGTGGAAGATCATTTGCATTTGCTGGTTGGAATGCCTCCAACGATCACAGTTTCCCACACGGTACGCGACATAAAAGCCAACTCATCTAAATGGCTGAATGAAAAACAAGAGAGTCGAAATGCCAGCGATAAATTTGAGTGGCAAATTGGATTCGGAGCTTTTACGGTTAGCTATTCGCAAATTGAAGTCGTCCAAAATTACATCCAAAACCAACGTGAACACCATCGCAATCGAACGTTCGAAGAGGAATACGTTGCGTTGTTAAAACGACACAATATTAAATTTGAACGAAAGTACTTGTTTGAATCGGAACATGTTGGTTAAGTGATTCAGTTCGAACCTGCGATCGCCCCATCCGGGGCTTGAGTTTTTGGTCGTGGCGTTGTCTGTGGGCTTCCACCCACAGTTATGCGCGACGGCCACATTCGTGGCGAAACCTCTGCCACCGCGATGTTCTTTGAATCTTCAGGAATTAAATCGGGTAAAACTCATTCCGTACAGCAAAGTCGCAACGAAAGCAAAATGTGGAATTGGAATCTAAAAAATCTGAGACGGTTCAATTGGCTTCCAGAGGCAAGCTGTTACTGGTCATCGGAGCCATTGGTATTGTTTTCCTGTTCTTCAATTTGATGACGTCCGCTGCGTTCGAATCAAGAAGCCCGTTTCTCCCCGTATTAATGATGAATTTGGTAGTGGGGCAACTGACTTTGATTTGTGTCTGGGGAACGTTGGTCGAAGGAACGTTTTGGATTCGATTGCCGTGGACCATTTTAATGCTGGTCATCTCCTGGGCTGCACTTGCTCAAGGGGTGTATCTCGCCCATGAATACACCAGTACAGCTCAAGTGTTGGGGTTGGGCCTGATTTGGTTCTATGCTTTTATAATTAGCTACATTCCGTTGAAGCTTGCCGCATGGGGCTTTGGCTGGCGAATACTGAAGGGAGATCAAGAGGATACTTCGGAAGCAAAAAACAATTACCAGATACGCGACATGATGATCGGAACCGCAATCTTGGCCGTCACAATTTCGATCGGTAGAATGTTGCTGCCTGGAGATTTGCCTCCGTGGGAAAACGTGGTTAGTGAAAGCAGCCTCAGTGACTATAGCCTTCTTACCGCGCTGTTTATTTTTAGTGTGATAAGCCTGATTGTAAAACTGCCCTGCATCTGGATCGCTCTGGCAGTTCCGCTTTCCAGTATCATGCGATATTCCATCGTTTGGGCTTTTATCGCGGCTGCCTTGGGACTTTTAGAATTGGGGCTGCTTTCTATTTTTCTTGGCCCACTCGGTCCAGACACGCTGGAATTCGTTGTCGGGCTCACGCTGGGCCATGCGATCATGGCAGGGCTCATGATTGGCGTGCTCTATCTTTTGCGCATCTTTGGTTATCGCATGTCCCGACGTAAACGCATGGCTTCAAACTGACGGGAAAAACTATTCCAAAGCTGCAATAAAAACCGCTCGCTTGCGCTCTTACGCTTTTGGCTCTGGACAAGGGCTTCGCCTTTCAAACAGAACACTCTGTGCCCCTCGGCATCTCTAACCAATCAATGGATGGGAAATCCTGTGTTAAAAATGTAACCATCAACGTCGCTTTCAGCCCCTTCACCATGTGGTAAGGGACCCATAGGCCTTGGATCACTGATACCCAAATAAAGAATCAGTTCAGTTCTCCGAAATCTTGCAGCTTTTTGCTGGAATGGTGTTGTAAATTTGCCGCTATAGCTTTTTAATAACAACTTCTGGAGCAAATCATCGCTCCAGTCCTTACCAAGCAGCCAGCAAGCCATACTTGAGCAACTGTCATCACGGCAGTGTCCCTCACAGCCAGCAAGTGATCTTGGATTGATAACACCGGTCGTCGGTGCTTAAATTTTCCATTACTTGCTCCTCTTTTCCGAAGGTGCCTTCGAGCATTGTCGTAGCCGGAGTGAAACAACTGTGAAAGGCTAAAATGCTTTCTCAAATCAGTGGCCGTTCAGTGCGAACGTCCAAAATCAACCGGTCAATTTCCGGTTTTACGTTAGTTGAATTGTTGGTCGTGATTGCGATCATTGGAATTTTGATCGGCATGCTATTGCCAGCTGTGCAGTCGGTTCGAGAAGCCGCTCGTCGGATCTCGTGTGCGAACAATTGCCGCCAACTCGGCTTGGCAGCGCTCAATTTCGAATCGGGTATTCAGACGCTGCCAAGCTCATGGTTGCGGCCGACAAACCCAGATGCAGTCGTCATAGATGGTTGGTCAGCTCAGTTTCAACTGCTACCTTTTATGGAGCAGGTTAACTTATCTGATGAGATTGATTTCACGCTTGGCTACCGGGACGCAGTCAACTTGAATATCAATAATGGCAGTTCGAATGGTGCCGTATTAGCGGCACAGCGAATCCCGAGTTTCATTTGCCCTAGTGAGATACAAGATGAAGTGCGATTGAACGGCAACGTGCCAGAGCACTATCCGCTTAATTATGGCAGTAACGCTGGAGTCTGGTTCGTTTTTGATCCTTTGGGAGACCCGGCGAATTTGCAACTAGGCGGTGGGCGAGTTGGGTCAGGTGCGATCACCACCAACCAAGGCCAGCCGATTGGAGCGTTTATTGACGGCACGAGTAACACCTTGATGTTTTCAGAGGTAAGGGCGTTTACGCCGTACCTACGTGATGGTGGTGGTGCACCGACAGATCCTCCTAGCAGCCCGGATGAGATACTTGCGTTGACTGGTGATCTAAGAGCGACGTCAGGCCATACCGAGCAAGTTGATGGTCGTTCACATCAAACCGGCTTTACCGCCGTGTTTGCACCGAACACAGAAGTCATCCGTGTAGAAACTGGTGGAGAAGAGCTAAATATCGACTGGACCAGTCAGCGTGAAGGACGAGCCGACGCCCCAACTTTCGCTGCGATTACTTCTCGCAGTTATCATAACGGAGGTGTTAACGCTACCAATGTCGACGGTTCAACTCGTTTTGTGAGCGATACTATTGCACTCGAAATCTGGCGAGCTATAGCGACTCGAGATGGTCGCGAAGTAGTTAATGAGTAAAGGGGACTATCGGTAGCCCTATTAAAGTGGCTGAGGCCTTACGGTGTCAGGGTTTGATAATCGAAACCACCAAGTTCAAATCGAGCTTGGTGGTTTTTGTGTTATAAATTAGCATCTATGGAAGATTAACTAACGAAACATGGTGAGCGAGCGAGTTTTCGAAGACTTGTTCGTCAGCATTTTCGCTTTCAGCCACCGGAGAGGAAAGTGGACGGATCCGTTTCCAAATCGCCGACAATTTTGATTACTCGACTAAGTCACATTGGTGATTGCGTTTTAACACTACCGATGCTGGACCGAATCAAGCAGATTTATCCTAATAGCAAAATCGTTTGGGCAGTCGAATCACCGACGCAGCAACTGCTTAGCTTGGTGCCTGAAATCGACCATATCGTCAATGTCCCCAAAAGCTGGACGGTCAATTGGAAGCATTGGCGGAAGCTTCGCAAAGAGTTGCTGGGCCATAAAATCGATATCGCAATTGACCCGCAAGGCATCACCAAGAGCGCTGCTTTGGCGAGGATCAGTGGTGCTAAAAAACGTTTGGGCTTGCGGGGTCAGTGGGGGCGAGAGCTTTCGACATGGCTGAACAATCAACTGGTGGAAACTCATTCGTCGCACATTGTGGACCGTAGCGTTGAACTCGCCAACGGATTGTCGACGGATGTTGACTCGAACGAATTTCACCAAGCGAGCACTCGTTTTAGTCTTCCTGTATGTTCGGACAGTCAAACTAAGGTTGACCATTGGTTGACCGAAATTCAAACGAACCGTTTTAGATCGGATCATTTTGTTTTGATCAACCCCGGTGGTAGCTGGGCGTCAAAGCGGTGGGAAGTCAGTCGGTTTGGTGAAATAGCGATCGAATTAAATAAGCAATTGGATTTGTCCAGTGTGGTTGTGTGGGCGGGTGACGAAGAAGATCAAATGGCAAACCAGATTGTCGCAGAGGCATCGGGCGCCGCGGTAAAGGCCTGTCGGACCTCGTTGCGAGAACTTGCTGCGTTAGCCAAACGAGCGAGGTTTTTTATAGGTAACGACACAGGGCCGATGCACATTGCAGCAGGTGTTGGTACTCCCTGCATCGGTCTTTACGGCCCAACACGGCCGGAAGAGTCAGGAGCCTACGGAAAACAACACTTGGCTGTGCAAAAATGGTATCAAGCTGGTAATTGCCGCGAACGTCGAAGCGCATCCAACGATGCGATGAGAGACATCACGGTAGCCGATGTCATGGAGAGTTGTCGGCTAATGCATTCAAAGTTGGCAGGGTGCAACGTCGCCGTTAACGAGGTGGCATAGCGTGGGAGCCAGCAAAAACTCCGCCGACGGGTCGGTTCCGGCGCCGTCTGAAAACGCGTTGCCTAGTCGCCTCTGGCAGCCCAAGGTTTTTATACAAGCTTTCGGTGCTTACGTGCTGCTCTGGTTCTCGTTTCCTCCGGTGGCTTGGTCACCACTGGCTTGGTTAGCTTTAGTTCCGTTGATTGGGTTGGTTTTGGAGCCGTCCCCTCTGATCGGGCGGCCGTATTGGAAGCTCTATTTTGCCGGTTTGTTGTATTGGTTGGCGACGTTTTATTTTGTGCCGATTCCTCATCCTGCGTTGTGGGCTGGTTGGGCGGCCGTCAGTTTGTACATGGCGATCTATACGCCTTTAACGATCGCGGCGAGCCGATTGCTGGTTCATCGCTGGACAGTTCCGCCAGCAATCGCGGTGCCGATTGTTTGGGTCGGAGTTGAATGGATTCGGTGCCATTTTGCGACTGGCATGGGCATGGTTTGTCTGTCTCATTCGCAAGCCAAATTTCCAGCGATGATTCAATTCGCAAGCATTGGTGGGTCGTATGCAGTTACATTTTTAATGGTGATGGTGGCAACTTGCCTTGCGATCGCTTGGCGTCGCTGGCGAAACCTAGGAAATTGGGTAGTTGGAATTCCATCTGGTGAACGCGGAATGAATTGGCCTGTTGCCCTAGGCGTCGCAATTGCATTGTTTGTAAGCAATCTGGGTTTTGGTTTAACTTGCTTGAATCAATCAACAAATGTCGTTGCACGGCCCATGGCTGACGGAGTGAAGTCCGAAAAGAATGCCGCCGATAGTGAGGAAACGTTAAACGTTGGATTGGTGCAAACTAATTTCGATGCAGTGTTTGCAGCACAATCGATGGAGGATTTGGAACGTCGATTTTATGACGTTGTTCAGTTGACCAATCGGGCGGTTCGCGAGAAACCAGACTTGGTTGTCTGGCCTGAGTCGGGATTTTTCCCATATCGTTGGCAGTTAGAAGATGTGACCGACCAGCAATCCGCGTCTCAATCTGAGGATTTGTTGCGTCTGTTTTGGGGACAAGCTGTGGGTAGTGACCGGTTTGGTGGAACTCCATTACTGTCTGGCGTATTGGCACAAAATTACCCGATGAACAAAGTATACAATTCGGCCGTTCTGATTGACAGCCAGGGCAAGTTACAGCAACGATACGACAAGAACCATCCTGTGATGTTTGGTGAGTACATTCCGTTCGCCAAAATATTTCCGTTGCTGGAAGATTTGGCACCGATGACTTCGATTGAGTTTGGAAACAAGTTTCAAGCTTATGAGATCAACGGCTTCACCATCGCACCGAACATTTGTTTCGAGACGACGATTTCTCATCTGATTAGGCGGCAAATTGACGAGCTTGCTAACCGCGGGATAGAGCCTGACGTAATGGTCAATTTGACCAATGACGGTTGGTTTTTTGGGACCGCATGTTTGGATCACCATTTGGCTTGCAATATTTTTCGAGCCGTTGAACTTCGGAAGACAAACTTGGTTTGTGCCAACACGGGATTGTCCGCACATATCGACCCTTACGGGCGACTAATCGCCGTAGGTCCGCGGCGCCGTTCGGAAGTACTGCAAGCAACCGTTCGAAAACATGCCGGAGGGTCGGTTTATCGAGTGATCGGCGATTTGTTCCCGTGTCTGTTTGGCTGGACGTCGTTGGTAGTTCTGGGGCTCGGTCGCGGGCAGCCAAAACCGGTCACGAGTGATTGAATGGCTCAGGTGTTGCGGCAAAAAATCCGAAATTTGAGTTTTTTGAATCTAGCTTCTAAAAAGATTTCAACGGCTTTACTGAAGAACGTTACTTTGACCCAGCTAAAGGTGACTTTCGGGCCCTCTATTTTTAGTTAGCCGGTGTCTACTTGAATTGGTTTATCGTTAGAATGAAGCCAAGATAACCAATCCTCAACGTGTTCTATTCAGTGGGATTTTGCGTCACCGAAGGTTTCATCGGCTGATGAATTTCGCTGTGTGGACACCGTACAATTGATTTGCAGGCAAGGAATGAAGATGCGAAATTATTTTCTGTCACGTCAGACTCTAGCGGTCTTGTTTTTTTTGGCGACGTTATTCGCCAGCATGCCAAAATCCGGTTTTGCCGACGAAGGCATGTGGCTGTTCAATGACTTACCGAAAGAGTACTTAAAGACAAAGTACGGTTTCGAACCCACTGATGCTTGGGCTGACAAACTAATGAAGTCTTGTGTTCGATTTAATGTTGGTGGATCGGCTTCGTTCGTATCCAGTAACGGATTAGTTTTAACGAACCATCATGTTGCTTTCGATACGCTTTCAAAACTCAGCAACGAAAAAAACAACTACGCAAAAGATGGCTTTTTGGCGCGGACGATCGAGCAAGAGCTGAAGGCTCCTGACTTAGAGCTGAATCAGTTGTTTAAAATTTCGGATGTTACCGACAAAGTGAATTCGTCCGTAACCTCAGCTATGAGCCCCAGCGACGCTGCAAAGGCTCGGCGGGCTAAGATCGGCGAAATTGAATCAGAAGCGATGAAGTCCTCTGGTCTACGCAGTGATGTGATCACGTTGTATGGCGGTGGCAAGTACCATTTGTACCAATACAAAAAGTACACGGACGTTCGCTTGGTTTGGGCTCCTGAAGCCGGGATCGCGTTCTTCGGTGGCGACGCGGACAACTTTGAGTATCCACGGTACAACTTGGACGCGACGATCTTTCGTGTTTATGAAGACGGCAAACCAGCCAAAATTGAACATTTCTTGAAGTGGTCCGAAAACGGACCGAAAGAACTGGAGCTTACCTTTGTCGCGGGCAACCCAGGCCGGACGAGCCGGATTTATACGAATGCGGCGCTGAAACACCAGCGTGACGTTCGATTGCCATACGTGTTGGATTTTATCCGGCGACGAGAAGTTTTGTTGCAGCAGTTTGGTTTGGGCGGTCCCGAGCTGGAACGGATTGCAAAGGACCAATTGTTTGGGATTCAAAACTCACGCAAGGCAAGAATTGGAATGCTCCAAGGTTTGCAAACTCCTTCGATCATGAAGGCGGCGGCTGACGCCGAGACTGAATTGCTGGCGAAAGTCAAATCCGACCCGGCCTTGGCAGGCACCGCTTCCGCATGGGAAAAAATCGCTGAAGTACAAGCTAAAAAAGCTGCCAAACAAGGTAAAGGAGTTTTAATAAGTTCGCGGATGTTCCGGATCGCTCAGCAAATCGTGCAAATGGTTACTGAGGACCAAAAGCCGTCGAGTGAACGATTGGCTGAGTTCCAAGATTCGGGCCGTAAGTCTTTGGAACAGCAATTGTTTTCACCTGCAAAGATTTACCCGGAACTACAAATGACCGTATTGGGTGATGAAATTGCTCGCATGTGTGAACTACGCGGTGCCGACGATCCGCTGTGCCAAAGTATCTTGGCTGGCAAGAACCCGATCGATCGAGGGGCTGAGTTGATTTTGGGTTCCAAGCTAAACGATCCCGAAGTGCGTAAACAAATAGTGGCGAGCGGATTTGATGGTGTCAAAGCGTCAACAGACCCGTTGATTCAACTAGCGTGGTTGGTTGACGACAAGGTCCGCAAGGATCGCGCCGAATCCGAAGCAATGGCCGAAGTAGAACGTCAGGCTTACGCTCAGATTTCTGAAGTGATGTTTAAAGCTCGTGGGACTTCGGTTTATC
>CAZHCH010000045.1:10535-25738 GCA_964530985.1 uncultured Pirellulaceae bacterium
GCTTACGCTCAGATTTCTGAAGTGATGTTTAAAGCTCGTGGGACTTCGGTTTATCCGGATGCCACGTTCACCTTGCGTTTGGCATTCGGCCCGGTGATCGGCTACGAAGAAAACGGTGCCAAGATTCCTGCGTTTACCGATGTCGATGGCACGTACGCTCACGAAGAAAAGCACAAAGGACAAAAGGATTTTGAACTACCCGCTAGTTGGGCGGCAGCCAAGGGTAAAATCCCAGGCAGCACTCGAATGAACTTCGTTTCGACAGCGGACATTATCGGCGGAAACTCTGGTTCGCCGGTTGTCAACAAAGACCTTGAGTTAGTTGGATTGATCTTCGATGGCAATATTCAATCGTTGATCGCCAACTTTGCTTACTCGGATACCCAAGGCCGCTCGGTCAGTGTCCACAGCAGTGCGATTCGAGAAGCATTGCGACACGTTTACGACGCGGAATTCTTAGCATCGCAGTTGGGCAAATAGGATTCGGGGCATACTGACTTTGAGTTCGAGTGTTTTTTAGAGCAATTGATTGCGGTTTCGCCGAACGGTTTTGGTTCGGCGACCGCTTTTATCGTCGCTTTTAATTTGCGCCGCCAGTAACTCATGCTATCGTTGACATTTCAATCATTCGTCTGACAGTTCTTCGAGTGGTTCAAGATTTCCTTCTTCCCAGTTGTCGTATTCTTGTTGTTGCTTTCGTTCAGCCGCTTGCTCTGCTTCGTACTCTTTGACTTCTTTTGCGTTGTCGGCCAGTCGGTCTTTGTACAAAACCTGAAGGTCGATATCACCTTCTTCTACCCATAGATCTTTATCTGTCTTGCCGCCATCATCGTCATTGTCGAGGCCACAACTGTATAGTTGGTAGCTCTGCTGGCTTTCGGAAAGGATGTACTGTAAAGGCTGGCCTTGGACTGGGGAGTATCGATCATGGGGGATGCTGCTGATGAACTCGGGAACTAAGTCTTCTAAGTGGCCAGGTAGCTTACCTTTTTCAGATCGATACATAGCGATAGCGACTTCGGTTCGCAGAAGCTCGCGAAGCGTATTCCGCCGGACGAGCATACCTCGTATTGCGTCGCGAGATGATGCTTGGTCATCAAGTTGATACCAAAGTGATTCTAGCCAGTAAAAAGCGTTGCTATTCCGAATAAAAAATTCATCGGCTTTAACCAATCGCTCTAACTCAGCATCGATTGAGCCATGCAAAGTCGTCTTGTCGTCAATGTGATTTGCAAGAAGTTTCAAATGTTCATCAGATGACTCGGCGATGCCTGGAAAGATTGCTACGACACCTATTCCTTCGCAAGCGCATCCGACCAATGCTTGAACCATGTTTCCATCAATGGTGATTTGATCAGCCAATTTAAAACAAAGTATTCCATCCTTAATCACATTGTCATGCCGGCCTTCGCTAAGTGACTGAAGGGATCGAGTCGACAGCGCGCGGGCAATAACGCGTAGCTCAGACGCTTCGTCCATCATCTCAAAATCAAACTGTTGGCAGCGCCAGTCTGTCCAAAAACAATTTTTAGAATCCAGAGCTAGTTCTAGTTTTTCAAATGTCTTTGCTTGCTTTTTAATATCGCTGGCTAGTTGGATACTTGGAGCAACTACAGGGTCGCCGTCTAAACCAGCCTCAGACAGTAAAGCACCGATTTCAAACAATTTCGGGAAACTGTTTGGCTGTCCCGCAATGATATCGCGCATTGGTTGATACGGAGGTGGCGGCCATAAAATAAGGTAGCAACGAGCAAGCGACAAAACAAATAGCAGCACAAACGTGCTGCCTAGTAGTGCCTTGCCAAGGGGCAACCAACGAACGATAGCGTTTGAGTTAACAGCAATGTCGTCCGATTCGGTTCGTTGTCGCCAGCCACCAAACAGCCAAACAATCAATGTCACTGTAATTGCATGAACCGCTAAAACAGTCGTCCATCCAATCGCACTTTGAGTACTGGTTGCGCCTGTAATAAAAGCGAATGAAAAAATATCGCCCGTCGTTAACGTTTCCCAAAACATAAGAAATTTAGTCGCAACAAACAAATTCAAACTGGCGACGACGGCAGTGCCTATTAAAACACCAAGCCATGGCAACCAGTAGCGAAACTTAAAAAGCCGAAACACCCGTATTGATGAACTCCATACCGCGACGGTGAGCCCGATCAAGGCGCAGTAAATCACAGAGGAACAGTTTGTGGCCAGGTCATCGGTCCAAACATAGTTTCGATTTGCATGCGCCAACAAAGCGGCGAAACTTCCCAATAGCACGAATGCTGCGGCGATATCTTTTAGGTCTAACTGAAAACGAGGCTGTTGTGTGGTCGAGGGGGCAGGTTTTGTTTTGATTTTTTGTCGATATTGAATCAGCCACGAACATGTCAATACAGAATACCCAGCGGCCAAAACCATCAACATCAAATCGTAGGCGCGAACGACTGTTAACGTGCTGCCCATCGCCAAGATTAGCAGCGATTGAAATAGCCAGTGCAACCGAGTTTTCGATAACCACAACGCGAACAGCGTTGGTATTGAGAAGCAACCAATTAAAGCGAAGCAAAATGTTGTTAGATCGAATGCCGTTAGTTGGATACTCAAACACAAACTCCATCAGTTTGACAAAACAACGAATGACTTCGGTGCGTTTTAGAATCTAAAAGCGCAGCGCCTTAAATTTACCATCGATTAATTGATTCTGGTTGATTTGGATAGGTGTTCGATGCGTATTGGCGATTCGAGTTCGGTAAGGCTGTTTGGTTCGATAGAGTTCTAGACGAGTTAGCATCCCCTTCAATTGCTGTTTCGAGTAGTTTTCGGCCGCCGATCCATAATTGGTTTTTTCGACCGCTTGTTGTTGGAATTGGATTGCTTTATCGAATTCACCGACCTCGGCGTAGCACGCAGCATAAATCTCAAGCTTCGATGCAGGTTGGTCAACAAGAGTTTCCGAATCGACATCGATTAATGCCAAGGCAGCAACGCCATCTCGTTGCGAAGCGTTGGGACATGTGGCGAGCAACCATGCTAACACATTTTTGCTCCGAAGCTGATTAGGTTGCAGTTGATTGACTTTGGTAAATAGGGCCATTGCGCGTTCGAATTTATCTGTGGCAAATTCAGCTTCAGCTAACATTCGCATAAACGTTAAGTCCGACGGATGAAGCTGATGCGCCTCGCGGAGAAGTTTTCTTGCATACCTTGGGTCGTTGTTGAGTAAATACAGGTAGCCCAGATCGCCGGCCAAATACGGTAAATTTGGGCGTTCGTCGTAGGCTCGACCCAACACTCGTAAGGCCTCATCGTAGTCACCTGATTGGAACAGCACTCGCCCCTCCATTGCTAACAATTCGACATGAGGGTTGCTTTTTTGATATTGCTTAAGCGTCGCCAACGCTTTGGATGGATGATCTTGAAGTAGTTGAATTTTGGCGATGCCAATAGTCGCGCGCCATTGTTTTGGGTCAAGTTCCAAAACCTGTCGAAAACCGGATTCGGCTTCCGGTAACATCAAACCACTGTCACTGACCGCCAAAATATTATTCTGCATGAACGTTTGGTCGGAATCGGTGACACTAGCAGCCAGTGCTTGTTCGATTACAAAATTACTCCGACTAAGCAGGGCGGCCATGTTGTTGGGGTCTTTTTCAAGCGCAGCATTGAAATATTGTTGAGCCAAGTCATAGCGCCCCATCGCAGCGAAGTCTTCGGCTTCGATTGTTAAGTCGTCCGCAATTTCTACGGAGATGTTTGCGGTCAATTTTCGAGATGATTCTGGGAAGCCAGCCTTGTTTAAACGGTTTGCGAGTCGCCGAGAATCAATTGACAAAACCGGGTTTGCCCAGAATCCATTTTCACCAGAATTTTTTTTCGCCAATTCAAGATCTGGATCGCATAGCTTCAAGTCTTCCAGTAACTGTGCTTTTTTAAGCGAGTCGGTAGGGTAAATTCCGATCACTCGTTGTCGGTTATCAATTAGTAAACCAAATGGGTTTTCTGGAAGTTCTCTTTTTCCGAACCAGTGAGCATAAGCGATTTCCATTGTCGCAAGTCCACTGTTGGAAAGCGCAGCCCAGTTCTTTATTCCAGGCAAGTTGTTAGCAAAGTTCTGCAAGTACTTCCACTGTTCGTCAGGCTGTAAGTCGGCCGAATCAGTGAAAACAGTAATCACGTTGGCATTGGCGTTTTCTAGTTCTCCAGCAAGAAGATTGAGTTGCTCCAGCGCTTGCTCGGACTGGGCGTTTTGGCCCCAAAACAAAAGAATCGTTGGTTTGTTGCCTACGGATTCAAGCCGATTCCATTTTCCTGAAGCGACTTGGGCTTCTGGAGGCGGCAAGGGGAAAGGTGGCTTAACTAGTGTTCGTTGGTCAGAAAGTGGTTGACGGAATGAGCCCGACAAGCGAGAGCCGCGTATTTTTACCTGGTAACGATTGCTTGCCTCTTTAACTGCCACAGCATTCCCTTCGGCCAACTCGTACATTGAGCCAATGGTAATTCGTTTTAGTCGATGGACCTTTCCTGACGGCCAATGGACAACTGCCGACTCAACTTCTTTGGCATCGCCCACGCCAAAAGTGAGCCGCTTGGACGATTGGCTTAAAAATCCGCTACCAGCTTGTACTGTTTTTACTAGAGGCGCTGCAATGCCTTTGAGTTTTAATTCAACTCGGGCTCCAATCGCGTCTCGATTGGAAACCTGTCCTGTAAGACGAAATGAAACAGAACGGCGACGGCCCAACGTGTTTAACTGGTTGATAAATATTTGTAATTGAGGTCCGGTTCGACTCATCACCAAAACATCAGTATCGCCATCGCGATCCCAATCAGTCGCTGCGATTGCGCGTGAGTCAGCCGGTAAGTCGAGCCCAGAAGCGGAAGAGGCTTCCGCAAATCCATTGGAGCCGATGCTGGCGTAGACGCGGTTTCTTTGTCGCGAGTGGATCGAGTAATGTTCGGTTTTGACCGCGTCGAAATACGAGTCTACTTGATTGTTTTGAACCATCGCTTCATTAGCTTCAAGTGCGCTATCGATTGGTGGTGGAAACAGTGTTGCGAGATCTTCTAATGCGACTCGAGTTAAGCCACCATTGCCGATCACTAAATCGTCGCGACCGTCATTATTTAGGTCGGCCACAAGCGACGTAGTGGCGTGCTGATTATCAAACAAAGGCGATTTTAAGAAGAACGGTTTAGTCGTGTCAGGTAACCCACCGAAACTTACATGGCTCTCATTTGCTTTCTTGGTTCCTCCTTCTGCTGTGGTGGCAACGAGTAAATCAAACCTGCCATCGGCATTAAAATCCCCGGATGATACACTTTGTTGATTAGGTAGATTGCCAGCGATTAACTTCGACGCCCGTTTGAAAGTTCCATCGTGATTAATAAACAACGTGCCTCCTGACTTTCCAGCAGTCACGTATAGGTCTTGGTCTCCGTCAAGATCTTTGTCGAACCATATTGCTGATCGAGCTGTCAACGGATTGTCGCTGACTAATCCAGCTGACATGGTTGCGTCGACGAATCGAAACGAATCGTCATTGCGAAGCAGCACGCTACCAGCGAGTACGTTCACTACGGAATTAGCAACTGAAGCGGACGCTCGCGGCGTTGGTTGGCGGCACAGAAACAAATCGATATCGCCATCATTGTCGTAGTCTGCCGCCGAAAGGCTAAGTCCATCACAACAGCGGTCAATTTTCTCGACAATTTTGTAGCCATCATCCTCGAAATTGGACATTAAAACTAAACTAGATTTGGTAGCGACAACTAGGTCTTGATCGCCGTCATTATCTAAATCGACTAGCAGCGACGAACGGGACTCGTCCAGCAAATTCACCCCATTTTTCGCGCTCTCGTCAACCGCTGTACCGTCACGCTTTTGGATCAACAGCAGATTTGGAACGCCTTGCGGTTGACACAGATAGATGTCGTCACGTCCATCATTGTTTACATCACCGATTGACAAGCCTAAGTTTCCTTGCGTATCGATACCGGGCAATTTCGTCGCCCATTGGTCAACACCAAAAATTAATTGCTCTCTTAAACAATTATTTTTGGTAAGAATTGAATCGGTGTAATCTAAGAATAGACTCGGAGTGTTCAGACTCAACTTAACGACCTCAGCGGCGGGAATTTCTACTTTTAGAAGCTGAAACTGTTTAGCTCCCTTGAGGTTCCATGTCGTTTTCCAGATCGAACTGACTTGGACCACTTTTTTAAGAAACCCTGAACGCTCCCATTCTTCCTTACGCTGTTTACGTGAGCCAACGGACTCGGCAAGCAGAGTTGCTGTGAATTGCTCGCCATTTGTTTGCAATTTATTAAGTCGAATGTTGATTCGGAAGTCTTCACAAGCAAAAACTGGTGCCAATGTGTTTGCAATGAATCGCTGGAACGCCCGGTTGCCAGAAAACTGTGGGGCGGATTCGCTTTGAATGTACCTGAGGACGCTAGTGACGGAGTCATCTTGCTTATTGACATAGTTTTCAGGATCAACACCTACTCCAACAAAAGACTTACCAATCCAATTTGGACGCACTGCGTCTTTACCGGTCACTTGATTGCGAATGTAACGCTGCAAATCTTCCAGTTGCGTCAAGATCGTTCGGGTTGCCGATTGCTCCGGCGTCATTTGGTCGAGAAGAATTTGCCGAATGCTTGCTTTTGATTCGAAAACCGTCGGGGAATCATAGGAGCCGGGCGCTTCAGCAATTATTGAATTACTAATATCATGTCGCGACGATGACGCAGGCCAAAACCACCAAACCAACGCCCCAAGTAGTAAAAGGACTAACGCGCCAAGGTAAACGCTCGAGAGTAACGGCAAAAACTCTTGCCGATTGGAAGCGGATGAAGACATGAATGATGTAAAACGTGTCAGAGAATCGGGCTAAGCAAGATGTATCCGAATACGATCATTAATTACCGTTAAAAAGAACCGATATTCGTCGAGGACCATTTTCGCGGTTTCCAATATAAAAACAAGCACTGACCACCGGACTGAATGATAAATAGACAAAAAGCAATTCTCAGTTTTGACGGGCTATCATACGATCTCACATCAACACTACTTGGGAGTTGAAAAAACTGGAGCTTGCAAGTTGTTGTGCGCCCTATCACAATGCCATAGATTGTAAAATACCCACCAATTGGCCCTCAGATAGTCATTTGAATGCCAGACATTACAGTTATACAACTCACTTTGTGACATTCGGAACACTAACCTACTCAGAAGACTGTCAATGACGTTTCAATGCTTGCTGAGCATTTAACCAATCACAATGGCCAGTCGCCCAGATAGATCTGCACACTAATTCCAACAGTTGACTAGCGTAGCTTCGTGTCTTTTGTAGCATTTTTCGTCATGGCGTTACGAATGACGTTCAGATATTTAACAGGCTCATTTTGAAAGCGGGCGCGAGTGTCGGCGGTTTTAAACAACACGATACGTCGATTCGGCACCTCTCCCATAAAAGTACCGAACTTTTCTTCGCCTTGGATTAGTTTGCCAGTTTCTTCGAAAATCACTGGGTCAAACCCCGCCAATAGCGGGCTCATCTGATCGGGATTGGCAAGGAAAGTACCACGGTGGGCTGCAGATGCGAATAAGTAAACACGGTCTCGATGAACACAACCGTACTGCTTTTTGCCGTCGACCCAACGTCCTTCAGTCAACAATGTGACAGGGCATTTTCCTTTCAGAGATAATTTTGTTTTCTCTGTTGAAACTGTATCGGCGTTTTTGATCCTTTCAAGACCAGTTGCAGGAGTTGAAGCGGTCGCCTGCTTCACCGCGCTTGGTTGGATGATGCGCGCTTGATTTTTTGCTTGTGCTGGCTGACCGGTTGGAGATGGTTCAGTGTTCAAATTTATTACGATCTGCGGCTGCACAGGTGTTACAACTGCCTGCCGCACAAACTGGGGCGGCTTTTTAGATCCGAAAAAGTCAACTTTCTCTAGTATTTCATCATTCTGAAAAGCCTTCCGTGGCACTGAAAGCTGATCAAACCGGCTGCGGTTTGAATTGTAGTTGTTCGGATTTTGGTCAACGGCGAGTAACTGGCCTTCTACGGCTGGAATCGTCTTCTCATCGATCTTTACAACACCCTCTACCATGACAGGTGCTCGTGGAATTGAGATAGCCGTCTTCATTTCAGGCAAAGATTGCGAAAATGAATCGGCGCGTTTTTTCGTATGTAGCCGTTGTTTTGGAACAGGTGGGTTAGAAGCGATCGGCAGTAGTTTTTCGCCAGACAAACCGAACTTCGTTGGCATTTCCGGAACAACATCAGCCTTGGCAACTGAATCAATGGTCTTCTCAAGATTGTTGACAGGAGTACCAACAAAGTCGTTGTTTTCGGGCTTTTCACTGAACTTAGACAATTTTGGAAGCAGTACTGTCTGTCCTGACGGTTTGAGAGTCGACAATTTCTCATCAAATTGAACGTCATCGTTTGCAGCCACGTCATCAACTTTACCAGGTGTCAGTTCTGGGAAACCGTATTTTTGACGTTCTTCATACGCGGTTACATTTTTTTGGAATTCATTTTCGACTTTATCGGGTGTCATTTTTGCAAAAGTTGGCGGCAACGGCGGCAGAAAATCTGAATCAGTTTCCGGACGATCTATTTCTTCTTGTTTGCCGACAAATTGATTGGAAACGACACTCAACGCGTTTCCTGAGCGTACGGGATATTTTTGCTCTGGCAGCGGAAAACTGTTTTGCTGGGTGCTCAATGAGATATCGGTATTTTTCACGAAGGGATTGTGCTTTACTGCCGGTTTCGCATCGGATGGCGAAGCATTATAGAAAGGGTTTATTGAAAGTTTTGGACGCTGGCCAACATTTTCTTTTTGCTTTTCTGCTGCAATAAACAATTCTGCTTTTTGCTTGAGCAAGCTCGCTTCAATTGCGCGAATTTCAGCTGCCCGTTTTGAGCTTTCAAATCCTCGCTCTAGTCGTTGCCCCTGAACCGTGGTTGGCGCCATATCGTGCGATGGAACACCAAGATCAAGTCCGTCGGCATCTTGTTGTTTTCCGATAGTCTTCTGCATAACCCGCTGAACCGTGCCAATTCTAGCATTAATTAGCTCGCGATCACCCGAGTTAAGGGTTTGAAGCGGGCCGTCTAGCCGGTCAAACATATTTAAGTAATCTGTGCTTCGACTTGGACTACGACGATTGATGATCACTTCACCACTGGGAGTCATCACGACGTCATATGGAATCCGCGGGACATCAAATTTTTTGACCAATGAATCGTTTTCATCAACATCAATATTTACGGCAACAGTGTTTCGATCAATCGCGCGAATAACGCTGGTATCATTAAAAACAAACGTATCTAGTTTTTTACACGGCAAACACCAATCTGCGGAAAAGTGCAGCCACACCATGCGATTAGTCTTTAGTGCTTCAGCCTTGGCCTGTTCGATGTCTTGATGCCATTGGATTTTTTGGGCGACAGCGAGCGAATTGCCAAAACCCGTCAAAACGAGACAAAATGCGAGGGAAAGCCAAATCGATTTCGAGTATGCGAGTAGAATGCTCATAGGGAATCAGCAAGAATCTTCATTGAGTTAAAATGGCGCGGTCCTATCGATTGAATCGACCAGATTGAATCAAAGGATTCGTTATAATCAACGATTTGAGACGGTTTTCGCAAATAAAACCTCAATTACAAGGTTAACAGTGGCCGAGAACCTAAAGGTAGAAATGTTTTAAAAGTGTCGTTTTAGACTTGACACTAACCGATATATTATTGAATATTAGATAAATCAAGCTTTAGCCTGTTTATGGGTAAAGACGTGCTTGAGGTGTAATCGCCTGAATTAAAAATTTATGTGATTTCTTCCTGCAAGCCTCGCTCCTAACAGGGTCTTAGATTCGATTTTCGTTCTTGAACTTCGTTTCACAATCCAGGATCACCCCTTATAGTGATCTTTCTACGCTCGGAAGATAAATCAGCATTGAATGCTGAGTATTTTTAGTGGGCAGTCGGATAACTGGCTCAGCATTGTTTCTGCTTTTGCAGTTCAATCAGGCGTTTAGGTTTGGTCAATTTTGTTTGGCATTGCTTAAGTGAGCCTTGTCACATCTTTCCATTTTTGCAAGCAACGGAGTCGCTTCGCTGATACCTGCTCAAGTTGAGTTGTGAAAGCTACGTCGGTCTTAATTTGTTTAGATTGGCGATCGCTGAGCGTTAGCGGTTCCGAACATGTATTCTTGTTCTTGTAGTGCCTGTACGGTAATTGGTTGTTAGTTTTGTTGATGAGCAATAACAATATGCAGTATGGTCCCACTTTTGACAAAGGCGTTTAGCTTTTAGGTTTTCTATTTATGGCCCAAAAAAGAACCCGTTCTAAAAAAACGAACAACGACTCCGCCATTAAGGCATTTGACAGTGACTTTGTAGGCTCACCGGATGAGCTGGATATCGACTGGGGCACTGATAGTAGTGAACCGGGAGAAAACAAGAGCACCAGAGGTGGCTCGAAGAGTAAAAGCAAATCTAGCGAAGACGGTGATCGTCCTAGCAAACCCAGCCGCGGTCGCAGTCGCAAGGCAGCGAATGACAACGATGGTCGCGAGACGGAGCTACAAGACAAGGATCAATCTGATAGCGAAACGCGTACTAACGATCGCGGATCTTCTGAGGAAAACGTCCGAAGCGAGCGACCAAGTCGTTCTCGGGGACGGGGGCGCGGACGGTCCAATCGATCTGGCTCAGACAATTCCGGTGGTGATTCGCAAGGCCAAGGTAATTCAGGTGGGTCGAACCAACGGGGTGGTCGCGGAAGGCGCCGACGTGGTGGTGGAGGAGGAAATAACTCGTCGAACAACAAAAACTACCGTGGGAACTCTGGAAACAGAAATCGCAACGGCGGCGGAAACAATGGTGGCGGTGGAAACAACCGTAAACGACACAGTGACCCAGTTGAGTTTGATGATGTTGAATTGGTAGAAGGCGTCGGCATGCTAGAGATGCATCCCAACGGTTACGGCTTCTTGCGTTCACCAGCGAACAATTTTTCTCGCGAACGAAGCGATCCATTTGTGCCCGGCACAATGATCGAGAAATTCGGTCTGCGAGCAGGTGTCCTGATCAACGCTAAAGTTCAACCGGCACGACGGCAACAAGGCCCTCGCGTTCGGGAGTTAATCGATGTTGATGGGAAGACCCCGGAAGAGTACACCGAAGTCAAAAACTTTGATCAACTCACACCAATTAACCCAGAGCAATGGTATCAGCTAGAAACAGGGCCGACTCCGTTGACCACCAGAGTGATGGATTTGCTCACGCCGCTTGGCAAAGGGCAAAGAGCACTGATTGTTGCTCCGCCGCGAAGTGGTAAGACGGTCATGCTGCAGCACATTGCTCACGGCATTTCCGAAAATTATCCGGACTCAAAGTTGATCGTCTTGTTGATCGATGAGAGGCCTGAAGAAGTCACCGACATGCGCCGAAACGTTAACGGCGAAGTTATTGCCAGTAGTTTGGACGAGGATATTGAAAGCCATGTTCGACTGTCTCAGATGATGATCGAGCGTTGCAAGCGATTGGCTGAAATGGGCCAAGACGTTTTCCTACTAATGGATTCGATCACTCGTTTGGCGCGTGCATTTAACAAGTGGGTTGGTAACTCAGGAGCAACGATGTCCGGTGGTGTTAACATCAAGGCGATGGACATCCCGAAAAAATTGTTCTCCGCTGCCCGTGCGTTTGAAGAAGGTGGGTCGTTGACGATTGTCGGTACTGCATTGATTGATACCGGTAGCCGTATGGACGATTTAATTTTCCAAGAATTTAAAGGTACTGGTAACATGGAATTGGTGCTCGATCGCAACCTTGCTGACCGCCGAGTCTGGCCTGCGATTGATATTTCCAAGTCCGGTACTCGCCGCGAGGAACTACTGCTCAAAGCAGAAACGCTCGACGCGGTCACCATGCTACGTCGCACACTTTCGACGATGCATCCGGTAGATGCGATGGAGCAGTTGACCAAGCAGTTGACTAAACGAACAACCAACGAAGAATTCATTTCGTTAATTAGTGGTAAATTGGGAGATATGTAGCCGATTGTGATCGCTTGCTGGCCGCATTTTTGTAAAGTGCTTATCCGTTCTGCGATCATGAATGAACAACGTCTTCTACGCAGCTCTCTTTATTCGAGTGCTGCGTTTTTTTATAGCTATATTCTACGCATGCCATACCGGCCAAAGTAATTTGTTAGTAATGGGCTCTACTGCCGTTTGCAGCGAAAGTTTGCTACAATTTGGCTGTTGAAAAAGTATGCATTTGAATTCCCGAGGAGGTTTACTGTGTCTTTATTTGAGGACGACCAGTATCAATACTGCGACACGTTTTTCGTATACTTCGAGGCAAAGAATCGACCGTCTTTGCAGGAGATCGAACGAGCACTAACGTCTGGTGGTGAGACACGTGAACTTACCGATTTAAAGTCTGACGCGGATGGAGCTTTCAAATCACTCACAGTTCGGTCACCTCACGATAGCTCCGCCATGGACATAGCGTTCGTCGATGGCGAAGAAGTTGCTGAACAAGTAGATGAACTAGTGACCGATTTCAGGCAAATTTCACTTGAAGGTGAAGAGTTCGCCAAGCTCGATCAGATCAAAAACGCTAACGCTCGACTGGACGTTTTCCAATTCGAAAGAATCTCAGACTCTCAGGAGCCAGATATGATTGATCCAGGCGGTTTGTTTCTGGTTTTGGAAAAATTGAATCGCATCTGTGATGGTGTTGGATTTGACCCGCAATCGAAAACACTGTTGTAGCGCAAAGAATCTAGTATTTCGTCAAACCAGAAAGCTATGTTGTGCGTTACCGATATTTGTAAGCACTCCGAGGATGACATTTTTGCATGGTGTGTTCGTAGTACTGCCTTTAGGCTTTTCTCTCCGAAGTGAACTCGCTAAACCCCTGCTAAATCTGTTATTAGAAACGGTTCCGCTGACACAATGAACCACGAAGCCGATTAAATGTCACGCTCTCCGTTTTATCCGCGTCTGATAATGCTTTCATGAATCATTCGACTTTTACGCCGCGCACGGCGACCGCTATTATTATTGCCAATATGGTTGGTGTCGGTGTGTTCACGACGCTTGGTCTGCAGCTCGTCGAGATACATAGTCTTTTTGCCGTGATGATGCTCTGGGTTATCGGCGGAATCGCGGCTCTTTGCGGCGCGCTGTCTTATGCAGAGCTCGGCGCGTCCTTGCCTCGATCTGGCGGGGAATATAATTTCCTCAGCGAAGCCTATCATCCTGCGGCCGGGTTTGTCTCTGGTTGGGTCAGTGCAACGATCGGATTTGCCGCCCCGACTGCGGCGGTTGCCATTGCCTTTGCGAAATATTCGGAAGCAGTTCTCCCTTTTGAATTAGGCCCCGAAAGCAAGAAGATCATTGCCTGTAGTCTCGTCATTATTCTGGCCTTGCTTCATGCCTTTTCTAGGCGTGTATCAGGCCAAACGCAAACCCTATTCACAGCGATTAAACTCGTCCTCATTGCCGCTTTCATCATCGCGGCCTTTACTTTAACGAAGGCACCGCAACCGCTGGACCTCATTCCAAGTCAAAAGGATTTCAGCGTCATGACAGCCACCTCTTATGGCGTGGCGCTGATTTACGCGTCTTTTGCTTACACGGGATGGAATGCCGCGACCTATGTCTCTGGCGAGATGGCCAATCCGCAAAAGGATCTGCCGCGTGTCCTTCTAACTGGCACGGCTCTTGTGACGGTGCTTTACGTTATTCTTAATCTTGCTTTTCTCTATGCTGCTCCCGTTGACGCTTTGACAGGTCAAGTCGAAATCGGTTATATCGCAGCGGATCGAATTTTTGGCGATACAGGCGGACGCATTGTTGGTGGAATGCTCGCGCTGCTTCTCATATCAACCGTCAGTGCCATGACCCTCGCCGGTCCGCGTGCTCTGCAGGCCCTCGGTCAAGATTACACCATCATGAACTGGCTTGCGAAAAGTACAAAAGACGACGTGCCGTGGTTCGCAATCTCCTTTCAATCGGTGATTGCTGTTCTGTTCATCCTGACATCTTCGTTTAAGACAATATTGGTTTTTGCTGGGTCGATGCTGGCCTTTAATAGCTTCCTCGCGATATTCGGCCTGTTTCTACTGCGCTGGCGACAACCCGACCTGCCGCGTCCCTATGAGACATGGGGTTATCCCTTTGTGCCGCTGATTTATCTCCTGATCACGGCTGTGACAGTGATTTTTGTAGTGATCGATAGTCCCCAAGCGGCCGCGGGCGGACTGGGACTGATCGTGTTGGGGTTGCTCATCTGGGCGTTATCTGAACACTTCGATGGGAACCGGCGTCCACGGGACAACTAAGACCGCGAGTGTCCTGAGACAGAAGCTGTTACTTTTTGTGATAACGAACGGTTTCTATTAGAATGAGTTTGGGCGTATTTTTTAGCAATTGTCTTGCAACACAGGCGGTACGATGACACAAAATCAGCATGAAGTCTTCGAAGTCTTTTTTGATGGCAAATGCCCGCTCTGCAAACGCGAAATCGATATGGTCCGCCGAAAAGACAAACAGCAACGGTTGAAATTGACCGACATCGCCGCTGTTGATTTCCAGCCAGTTGCTGGCAAGAGTTTGCTCGACCTGAGTCGCGAGATTCATGGGCGTAATCAAGACGGCAGCTTGGTCACCGGCGTTGATGTGTTTCGAGAAATCTACAGTCGAATAGGATACGGCTGGTTAGTCACTGTTTCTCGTCTTCCAATCCTTCGCAAGATGCTGGATATAGCCTATTATGTTTTCGCTAAGTTAAGATTTCGCCATGCGATGTTTCGCATAAAGCGAGCGAAGGTTGATTGTCGCCAGTGTCAAATTGAAAACGAGTAAAAGTCGGTCCTCATGCGAATTGCGATCATCGGCGGCGGCATCTCGGGGCTCACGGCAGGGCATCACTTGCACAAGCAATTTGATGTGACGCTGTTCGAGGCCAATCATTATCTGGGGGGGCACACTAACACCGTTACCGTGCCAACGAGCAACGGAGACATCGCGGTTGATACGGGGTTCATTGTTTTCAATGATCGAACGTACCCAAATTTCATCTCAATGTTAAACAAGTTATCCGTTCCGTTTCAAAAAACACGGATGACGTTTAGCGTTAGCTGTGACCAAACGGGCCTTGAGTATTCTGGGACCGGCC
>CAZHCH010000046.1:0-25249 GCA_964530985.1 uncultured Pirellulaceae bacterium
TACGTTCAAAACACGCGATTTACTCGCCTGCACGCCCCGTGCCGAACACTATTGGGATGCCGAGTGGTGCCAGATCCTACTATTTAGATTTTTGGTGGTTAGCTGTCATTGGTTTGGACGCGAAATGCGGCTTCGATGGCGAACTGTTCGGGAGAGACGTAAACTTGCCAATGACGGTTAAGCCAGATTCGGTAACGGTAAAGCCACGTTTGCGATCGTCGTCCGCATTCAAGCCAATTTGAGCATTGTCCGGAATCACAACACCTTTGTCGATGATTGCGTTTCGAACGATCGCGTTCTTTCCAACTTGGACGGAATCAAACAAAATTGAATCGGACACTTTGGCATAGCTGTTGACTCGAACTTCTGGCCCGATGACGCAACGCGTCACGGTGCCGCCTGAAATAATCGAACCGGGGCAGACAATGCTATCGATTGCTGAACCAACCCGATCTTTATTTTGGCCATCGCTGCCAAACACAAACTTCGGTGGTGGAAAGCCTCCTTGGTGAGTTCTGATGGGCCACTTCTGATCGTACATGTTCAGCATTGGTTCAACGCCGATTAAATCCATATTCGCTTCGTAGTATGCGTCCAAGGTTCCAACGTCGCGCCAGTAAGCGTCTTGCTTGCCGTTTTCATCGCGAAAAGGAAACGCGTAGACACGAGCTGAATCGATGACAGAAGGGATAATGTCTTTGCCGAAATCGTGACTGCTGCCTGGCGTATTGGCGTCTTGCAAAAGTTGTTCAAATAAGAATCGAGTCGAAAAAATGTAGATGCCCATGCTGGCCAAGCATGCGTCTTTGTCGCCGGGGATCGTTTTGGGTTGGGCTGGTTTTTCTTCGAAGCCGACAATTTTATTGTGTTCGTTGACTTGTATGACGCCAAATCCTTTGGCCTGTTCGACATCCACTTGCAAGGCTGCGATGGTCAGATCAGCATTCATTTGTTGATGATACTTAAGCATCTTCTGGTAATTCATCTTGTAGATGTGATCACCAGCGAGAATTAAAACATGATTCGGTCGCTCTAGTTCGATAGCGTAGATGTTTTGGTAAACCGCATCGGCGGTGCCTTGGTACCATTGTTCGTCGATGCGTTGTTGAGGCGGGACAACGTCAATGAACTCGCCCAATTCGCTGCAGAAAAATTGACGCCAGCCTGTGTTAATATGGCGATCGAGGCTCATCGCTTTGTACTGCGTCAGCAGAAGGATTTTTCGCAGACTGCTGTTGAGGCAATTTGAGAGTGCAAAGTCAATGATCCGATAACCGCCGCCAAAAGGAACAGCCGGTTTGGCTCGATCGCGGGTTAGCGGTTCTAAACGTGACCCCTTACCTCCAGCTAATACAACCGCCATCACATCGTTCATCGTTGACTCCGAATTGAAAAATCGAGCAAGTCTATTTTTGTGTCGACTTGTCGTGTCTGTATTACTATCGGCTTTCAATCATAGTGATATTTACTTATCTGTGCTGCGTCAGTTTTACTACATAGAACTCCAAAAATGTTTCTAGCCAATAAAATTAGCCACTATCGCTACCGGTCTCGTGAGAATTCGCTGGGTTGGGGGTGCGGTCGGCCAGGCAACTCGCCAATTATGACTTTTGCCGTATGTTTGGCTAATATGCCTTCGATGTTAATACGCCAAATTTCTAAAGTGACTTCTGAGCCTACGCGTGTTCCTTCGGCAAGGCGAAATATCTGTCGATAGTTCTCGATTGGTACTCCTTCCCAGCGTCGCAAGATGTCTCCGGGCCGAATGCCAGATTTGTGAGCGGGCGAGTTCGGGCTAACTTGCCGGACGATTGCGCCCTTGAGGTCTGGGAGTCCCAGCATGCGAGCTCGTTTTTCTGTGATTTCGTTTGGTACTAATCCTAGGTAGCCTCGGCTAACCTTTTGATCAGTGACCAATTGTTCAAAAACAAATTTAGCAGTTGAACTTGGTACTGCGAAGCTGATGCCTTGAAATGTCTTGCCGAAAATCGATGTGTTGATGCCGATAACTTTTCCTTGAATGTCAACTAACGGGCCGCCGCTGTTGCCTGGGTTCACTGCCGCATCGGTCTGCAGTAAGGTTTGTTTGTTGTGGTAAGCGTCACCGCGCCGGTCTTTCCCACTGAGGATTCCCGAGGTGATGGTTTGAGAGAATTCGTAGGGGCTGCCAATTGCCCACACGATCGACCCGACTTCGATTGCATCGCTGTCGCCCCAGGTCGCTGGGATCAAATTGTTTGCCTCAATTTTTAGAACTGCCAAATCGCTTTCGTTGTCCACACCGATCAGTTTGGCCGTGAGGCGGCGACGGTCGTATAGTTCTACTTGAAATTTATTCGAGTCTTTGATCACGTGCGCGTTGGACATAATGTACCCATCGGCGGACAAAATCACGCCTGAGCCAAAGCCAACTTCTTTTGATTTGAATGCTTTTACGCTGACGACACTCGGACGGATTCGCTGTGCCACCATTTGGTAAGCCATTGACACCTCGGTCAGCGGAGCTCGATCCAGTTGCTCAACCGCATGTACGTACTCGCCCCGCGCTTTGCCAACGGCCGCCGCATAGTGGTACTCTTCAACCAGTCGTGGGCCAACTAACCAAGCGACAATGATGGTGAGGGTCATTGTCAAAAAAAAGAAGTACGTACCCCAGTTGTTTAGAGGCACTGGTGGCTGAGCAATCGCGCGAGTTCGTTTTGGCGAGTCGATTGTGCGATTGGTGTTTTCGGTTCTTTGTTGAACAGAGACCGATGGAGGCCGGAGCGATGTAGGACGAGACGATACCAGAGGCGCGTAGATGGTAGGTTTTGGAGAAGTTGAAACGTTGGCTGCTACATTGGAAGCGTGTGCTGGCCCGGCAGGCGGATGTTGTGGACCTAATGAGTCTTGCTGCCGTCGCTGCGGGTTCGTGGCATTTTCAGGTTGAGAGTCTTGATCAAAAGGCATGAGTGTATGCACTATAAAATTTTGTCTTGATTGATCCATTGATAAGGATCTATGTTGGCCGGTTCGCTCGTTGGATTATAAGCGATTTCGGGGGGATCTTTCGCTACCATTTTTTGCGGTGCTGGAAACGACAAATTGAGTTAACTGCCATTTTCCAACCGAAAAACGATCCTTAAACAACACGTTGCTATCGGTTAACGTTAAAAACGCTGGTATTGCTGTTTGACTTGTGGCGCGAATTGAGGATAAACAAGATTACGATTCAAAGATAGATCGAGGCTTCCCGGTGAATTGAGGGAGCAAAATTATTTTGTGACACTTGAGACACTTATGGTTTTTAATGTTAGCACCGACTACTTTCGCGGTCCCGTGGACTTGCTGTTGTTTCTTGTACGGCGACATGAGATCGAAGTTTCGGACGTGGCTTTGGCCGGTATCACACACAAATATCTTGAGTACTTGGATGTGTTGAAAGAGATTTCGATAGATGCAGTGGGTGATTTTATTGAAGTCGCTAGCATCTTGGTCGAATTAAAAGCCCGTGCCGTGCTGCCTCGCAATGAACACGAAAACGAAGAAGAGATTACTTACAATGACCCACGCGAGGGGCTAGTTGTCCGTTTGTTGACATTCAAACGATTCAAAGACGCAAGCTTGTTGTTGCAAGACCATGCGACGAATTGGCAAAACCGTTATGCAAGAATCGCTAACGATGCTCCGACGCAAAAAGTTGACATGGCTGACCAGCCGATCCATGAGGTGGAGCTGTGGGATTTAGTGAGTGCTTTCGGTCGTCTGTTGCGAGACAATCGTCCGGTGCCCGAAGCAAATATAAGGTACGACGAAACGCCAATTCATGTTTATATGCAGCGGATTCACTCGCGAATCTTACGTCAGAAATCGGTTTCGTTTAATGAATTGTTTGAGCCAGGGATGCATAAGTCGGCGATGATCGGCGTGTTTTTGGCGGTCCTGGAATTGACGCGGCATCATAACGTTCTTGCTAGCCAAGATAATCTATACAGCGAAATTATGATCATTCCCAGTGATGGGTTCTCGCAGGATCTGGATGTTTCAGGCATCGACGACTACAACCCTCACAACACTCAGCTTCCGGCAGGGGACCCGGGGTCGATGGTTGAGTAAAAAGTCGGTGGACTGGTTTGAAACGCTTGGAAGATAGTGCATTGATGTTCTAGAAGGACAAATAAAAAAGCAGGGTGAGGCATGTTTGCTCACCCTGCTTTTAATAAACTCATATCAACACTTTGAACGTTGCAAGAAATAGCTTGCCGTGCGTGCTATTTCGCGCCACTTCCGGCTGGAGCTTTCGCACCGCTACCAGCTGGAGCTTTCGCGCCACTTCCGGCTGGGGCTTTCGCACCGCTACCAGCTGGAGCTTTTTGGCCGCTACCAGCTGGAGATTGTGTGCCACTTCCGCCGCCCATTGGGTTAGGCACGATGGAGACCTGTTTGATGTAGTCGATGTTAGGGTACTTGCTTTGAATGTAGGCGTTTCCTTTGTTCACGAAATCGCCTTGGACGTTGCCCCTGTTTTCACCGTATTCGACATTGATTTTTCTGATAACTTCTTTTCCTTTGACTATTTGGCCAAAGGGGTAGAAGCCCGCACCGCCATTGCGTCCGCGATCTAACGAGCCGTTGTTGCCGAGGTTGATGAACATCTGACTGGAGCGGCTATTTGGTGCACCTGATTGAGCAAATGAGATGGTGCCTGGCAGGTTTGATTTACCGGCTGGCTTGTCATCTGGGATGCTGGCGTTTTTCCATGCGGCTGCAACTTTTGGATCTCCATGGATTCCAAATTGGAACATGAAGTTTTTGATTGCCCGGAAGATTGCAGTGTTATGGAAAAAGCCGACCTTGACCATGTTGTAGAAACGATCGGCGCCGTTAGGAGCCCAAGAACGATTGACTTCGATAATAAAATCACCTTTGGTCGTTTCAAATTTCGCAAAGAACTTTTCTGGCGCGGTGGCATTAGCTTGACTCGGATCAAGCAGGCCAGGGTGAGCATTGGCACCAACGGTAACGGTCATGTCGTTACCTTGGACGCGAGCCGGTGCTGCTGTACCGGACTGCGGAGGACTGGCAATGCACCCACTGGCTGTGAATGCAGTTGCGAAGCAAGCTACGGCTAATAAGAAAAATTGATTTTGGTTCATCTTTGTCTCAAATATTAAGTAATGGTTGTTGGTCAAAAGGGTGTTGTGTGAGGCCGTGGTGGCCGCAAGCAAGTTGGATTGTCATCTGCGAGTAGTGGTGAAATCAACCCGAATCAACGAAACTACGCTGAAAGTTAAACGTGGTTCATTATACTGAGTTGAAATTTTCCACTTAGGACTGGTTTTACTCGGTCGATTCCGAAATTTCCGGTTCGTCAGAAGTCTCGGAGTCCTGCTGGGCAAAGCTGCCCGCAGTTCTTTCTACCATTTTGTTGAGCTTCATCATACGATGCAAGGCGGCATCGACGGCTGGTTTGTTCAGTTGAGCAATTTTGTCGCCGCTAGCACGCTGAAAAGCCATGTCTGATCTAAGCGAAGGTTTGAAATAAGTTCGCTGGTTTGTACGCTTTGTCGATTTTTCAGGTAACTTCTTTGGCTTTGGATAGTTCGTCTAAGCGGGCACGGTAGGCTTGGTGAAAGTTACATCGGTTGCCGCTATATTATCGGTTTGAGGCCGTTTGCGAAGCCGATCCGCCTCTACAAACGCTCTGGAAAACGAGCCACTTACGAAGTCGATTTTTGATATAAATCTTGGTGAAAACAAACACATGCCTGCCGACAGTCCAACTGATGCCGAACTGATTACCGCGATCATCAAACAACGCAAGACTTTCAAAGTCTTGGCTAGTTCGTCACCAGAGGAAGCTCTCGTCCAATCGCTTGCTGACGATCAGCGGTTGGCTGCCGATCGTCGAGTTGCGATGGCGATCCGAGATGCTGGTTGGGCTCCGTTTCACTACGACCGCGCCGTCGATGGAATGGCCGAGCCATGGCGAGTGGAATTTTTAACGCAGTCTAAATGTCGTGAGGTTGCGGATAATTTTTTTCAATGGTTCGATGATGTTAAGCCTAGTAATAAATTGCCGTCGATGTTGAATGCGTGTGGGAGTTTGGTGTTGGTTAGTTGGTTGCCTCAGTTTGCCGGGCAAGGTCTAGATGGCTCGCTGACGGAAAAGCAGCAGCGAATCGATGAAGAGCACTTGGCGGCGACTGCGGCGTATGTGCAAAACCTGATTTTGATTTTGACGGCTCACAGGTTGGGAACGTATTGGTCCAGCGGCGGCCAGTTTAGATCGGAGGTGATGCGGAGAAAGTTAGGCATCGACCACAATGGACGGCTGTTGGCGGCTGTTTTTGTTGACTATCAAGTTGACCGCGATTCGGTTGAACGTTTGCCGGGCAAGCTGCGAGAGCGGCGTTCGACAGGGCAACAATGGTTCAAAAGTATCGATTGAGTCATTCCAACGCGTACGAGAAGCATTTTTGATGGTTTGAGTCGCTACCGATATTCGGTGAATTGGATTAAGCTTTAGTGGTCCGAACTGATTTTGTCCGTTTGTGTTTGTAATACCGGCTTCGGTCGGATTTCTGTCGAAAGGCGGTACTACGAACCGCGAACGATTCAATTTTTGATTGAACGAAACACCTAGGCTGTATATTTTTTCCCTTGCTTCTTGTTGCCTATTGTTTGCAAGAAAGCGAATCGTATAAGGACACTTACCATGCCCGTTGAAATGCGGCTTGCAAAAATTATCATCAGCGAGATTAGCGACAACCAAGTTGTGTTTTTGAAAGAGGTTAATGGTGATCGAGAGTTTCCGATTTTGATCGGGATCTTTGAAGCTACCAGTATCGACCGCCGAGTTAAAGGTATCGCGCGTCCGCGTCCATTGACCCACGACTTATTGGCGGGCATTATCCAGGCGATGGGTGGCGAGTTAAAAAGTGTTTTGATTCACGAGTTACACGACGCGACGTTCTTTGCCAAGTTGCAGATCGCCCAAGGAGACAACGTCTTAAATGTTGATGCTCGGCCTTCGGACGCAATTGCGATGGCAGTTGCTGTGAATCCGCCGTTACCAATTTTCGTCGAAGAGGAAGTGCTTGAGGCTGCGGTTCAGAAGCCGGATTTTTAACGTACTCCCGAACAAGGGTAGATTGGATGATTAAAGTTGGAATCGCTGGCATCGGATTCATGGGTTGGATTCATTATCTAGCCTATCAGTCACGAGCGGACGTCCAAGTTGTAGCAATCTGTTCGAGCGACGAGGCCAAGCGAGCCGGAGACTGGTTGGACATCAAAGGGAATTTTGGTCCGCCCGCTAGGCAAGTTGATCTTGCAGGTATCAAAGCCTATGAGACGCTTGACGAAATGGTGGCTGATCCAAACGTCGATTTGGTCGATTTGTGTACGCCGCCAGCAGCGCACTTGGAAGGAATTGTCGCTGTCGCGAACGCCGGCAAGCATGTGTTTTGTGAGAAGCCGTTGGGTCTTACGCTTGCCGATTGCGACCAAGCGTTACAGGCGTGCCAGCAACGGCAAGTGCAGTTGTTCGTTGGTCACGTGTTGCCATTTTTCAACGAATACTTGTTTGCGCTTCAGGCCGCGCAAGACAAACGTTATGGCGATCTGTTGGGCGGTAATTTTAAACGAGTAGTTTCGGATCCAACTTGGTTGCCGGATTTTTATGATCCCAAAATTGTCGGTGGGCCGCTATTGGACTTACATGTTCACGATGCTCATTTTATTCGGCTGTTGTTTGGTATGCCGACGGCGGTACACAGCGTTGGGCGAAAGCGTGGGCAAGTGGTCTCGCATTGCCAGTCGGTTTTTGAGTTTAGAGATAGAGAGTACAGCGTTGCTGCTACTTCGGGGGTAATTGACCAGCAAGGGAGACCGTTCAACCACAGCTACGAGATTCATTTTGAACAGGCCACACTACAGTTCGAATTCGCTGCCTTTACTGATGAACCTGAGTCGATGCCGCTAAAGGTGTTGCTGGCCAACGGTTCGATCGAGCGTCCAGAGTTGGGTGACGGTGATCCGGTGTTTGCGTTTGAACGAGAGGTAAGCGAATTGGTGGGTTGCTTGGAGGCAGGGCAGGCTTCGATGATTTTGGATGCTACGTTGGCCAGAGACGCCGTTGAGATTTGCCGGATGCAGGCTCAGCAAGTAACTAAATAGGATTCGTGGTCGCCAAGATGTCAGCAATTTAGCGAAAGGCGACGATGGCAGCTAAGGAATTAAGCCTAATTACTTTTTGAAAGAGTGAATCATGAATTGTCCCAAGTGTATGCAGCAATTCGAAGGAACCGTTTGTCCGTCTTGCCAAACTTCGGTGGCTTCGCAAGCCAGTGATGTCAATCCTTACGCCGCGCCGACAGATCCGGCGTCGCAGCAGCAAACTTATTCAGCCCCGCCTGATCCAGCTCAGCAGGGTGATGGCACTGGCGGCGTTATCCCGTACAAGAATCCAAAAGCGCTGATCGCTTATTACTTGGGGATTATAAGCGGGTTGCCATTGATTGGGTTGCCGTTTGGAATGGCGGCGTTTGTGCTGGGGATCATGGGGCTGAAGGCGCGTAAACAGAACCCTGTCATCAAAGGGTCCGCTCATGCATGGATCGGAATAGGCTGCGGAGGTTTGTTCACCGTACTGTGGGGCTTAATGGTGATTGCGCTAATCATTGGCATGGTGGTTGGTTAAGACGGAACGTGGCATAGGCTTCCAGCCTGTGTTGAGTACGAATTGGTTCCTGTCACAGGCTAGATTTTGCTTTTACAGAATATACCGACTTAGATCTTCGTCCTCGGCCACAGCGCCGAGACGTTCTTTTACGTAGGCTTCGTTTACCGTCAATTTGCCCTGTTTCATCTCGGGGGCTTCAAAGCTGAGTTCTTCCAGCAACCGTTCGAGGATTGTGTACAGTCGGCGAGCACCGATGTTCATGGTGGTTTGGTTAACGGCGTGGGCGATTGAGGCTAGTTCCTCAATGCCGTCGGGGGTGAACAGCAGCGTCACGCCTTCGGTCGCCATCAGCGACTGGTATTGTTTGGTCAACGAACTGGTTGGCTCGGTGAGAATCCGGACAAAATCGTCTTGCGTTAAGTCGTTCAGTTCGACTCGAATCGGGAAACGACCTTGCAGCTCCGGCATTAACTCGCTGGGCTGATGCCGGTGGAAAGCTCCGGCGGCAATGAACAAAATATGATCGGTTTTTACGTAACCATGTTTGGTTTGCACCGAGGTGCCTTCCACGATCGGGAGTAAATCACGTTGCACTCCTTGTCGGGAGACATCAGCGCTTTTCCCTTCGCCAGCTACGACTTTGTCGATTTCGTCCAAGAAAATGATGCCAGAGTTTTCCGCCAGTTCAATCGCTGCTTGGTTGAGTTTGTCAGCGTCCAGTAGCTTGTCACATTCTTGTTCAAAGATGACCGTGCGGGCACGTGTGACAGATAGAGATTTTTTTGTGTGGTTGGTTGGCATGATTTTTTCCAGCATTCCCTGGAAGTCCATGTCCATTTGCTCAACACCCATCCCGCCAATCATCATCGGTGAGGATTTTTGTTCGATCGTCAAGTCGACTTCACGCTCTTCGAGATCGCCAGCAATCAGCATCGCTTTCATTTTTTCGCGAGTGCGTTCAAGTGATTCTTTGGCGGTAGCGGATTCTTCGTCATCGGTGAAGCTGACGGTTGGGGCAGGGCAGAGCATTTCTACCAAGCGATCGTTGGTCCGACGTTCGGCATCTGCTTTCACAGTCTCGCGTTGCTGTTCTCGAACAATTCCAATCGAATTGTCAAGCAACTCGCGAACCATACTCTCGACATCGCGACCGTAGTATCCAACTTCCGTGTACTTGGTTGCTTCGACTTTTATAAACGGAGCGTTTGTTAGCTTGGCCAATCGCCGCGCGATCTCGGTTTTGCCGACGCCGGTTGAGCCGATCATGAGGATGTTTTTTGGAGAGACTTCTTGGCGCAGGTCGTCACTTAACTGTTGGCGTCGCCAGCGGTTTCGGATTGCGATTGCGACCGCGCGCTTTGCGTTTGCTTGACCAACGATATGCTGGTCAAGTTGTTCAACAATTTGGCGTGGTGTGAGCGTGGTTTCGGTTTTCGGCATTATCAGATCGGAATCAAATAGAATGTTATGATCAAGCAGGGACATCGACTTTTTCGACGACGATGTTGGTGTTGGTGTAAATGTCGATTTCGCCTGCGATAGTCAAAGCCTCACGGACAATCTCTACGGCACTCAAGTCAGAATGCTGTTTTAAAGCACGAGCGGCGGCGATTGCGTAGTTGCCGCCTGATCCAATTCCGACGATACCGTCGGTCGGCTGGATCACGTCACCAGTGCCACTGACCAATAAGGTGTGCGCGCCATCGGTTACCGTTAGTAGGGCTTCTAATTGGCGTAGTGCCTTATCCATGCGCCATTGTTTGGCCAGTTCGGTTGCCGCTCGCACAATGTTGTTGGGTGAGTCTTTTAACTGAGCCTCAAAACGCTCCATCAACGCAAAGGCGTCTGCACTGCTGCCAGCAAACCCGCAAAGGACTCGACCGTTGAGCAATTTACGGATTTTCATAGCGTCAGATTTCATCACCGCTGTCCCAAGGGTAACTTGGCCGTCACCGCCCATGGCAACTTGATCGCCTTGATGAACCGTTAAAATGGTTGTAGCGTGGAATTTCATGAAGCAGAGCGTTAAACTAAAGAACGGATTAGATCGAATTCAAAATTCAAACTTAAACATTGAAACCGAATTCTACCGTTTTTCAATAGCTTTGCACCCGTCTCATGCCCGCGAATAGGAAGTAACTAAAGATGTCCGAAAATAGCTTCCAGCGAAGTTCACAGTTAATGAACCCGGATGATACCGCGTTGGTCGTGATCGATATGCAGGAAAAATTGTTACCTTTGGTAAGTCAAAATGAGGAAATTCTGGCTAACGTACACCGTTTGTTAGCGACTGCCGAGATTTTAAGCGTGGCGGTTGTAGCGACCGAACAGTATCCCAAGGGGCTTGGTCCGACGGTGGCGAGTTTGTCCGAATCGATTGTTCGTGCAAACGCTGAGTATTCATCAGGAGGATTGCCGACCAAAACGATGTTTAGTTGCCGAGAATGTGAATCTGTTTTCAAGCCGCTGCAAACCAATGGCGTGCAAAATTTGTTGCTGTGCGGTATCGAAACTCACGTTTGTATCGCTCAAACGGCGCTGGACATGATCGCGGCGGGGTTTCATGTTCGGTTGTGCGTCGATGCGGTGGGAAGCCGTTTTCCACTAGATCACGAAGTTGCGATCCGCCGACTGGAGTCCGAAGGCTGCTCTATTACAACTACCGAAGCTGCAATGTTCGAACTATGTGAAAAAGCCGGAAATGATGCCTTCAAGGCGATCGCGAAACTGCTACGCTAGGGGCACTGTGATTGTCAACGAAAAGCTGCGGTCAGGAAATCATGAGTGAAATTGTTGAAAATCAAAACGTCGCCGATCAAGTTAGCTCGAAAGAACAGCAGTCGAATAATTTTCGTTCAGCGATCCCTTGGTTGAGTTTTAATCTGGCCTTGCTTGTTTTATATGTCGGCTTCTTTCATTTGTGTCTGATAACCGATTTCCCGGTCAGTTTGATCATCGGGTTTGCGATTGCTGGTTTGATGGGTTTTCTATGCGTTCGATGGCGACGTTTGTTTACGAATCGCTATGAGTTTTTTTTCTACCTCGCACTTCCGTTGGACGTGGCTTTAGAAAGCTTGATTCCGTTTCACAGTGGATATTCGTTTTACTGGTGTGCGGTAGCGTTCTGGTCAGTATTCGGCGCTTATCGAATCTATCTGTTGCTGCGGGTCGCTAAATCAAGCTGAGTGTGTCGTGGGTCAATACATCAGGGGACGATGAGTGTCACACCACCTTTAACAACTTCCACGGTTAATGGCAGCGTTCCTCCGGGGTCACCGTCGAGTTGATACGGTACTTCTTGGTCGGATTCCATGGTTAACTTCGTAAAGTGGTACGCTTTGCTGTTAGTCCAGTTTTTATGCCGGCGCAAGAGCACGGAGACGAGGTAAAACAGGCCGCGAAATAAACTACCACCACGAAATGTACACAGATCCAATACGCCATCTTCTGGGTTTGCCTCGGTCGCGATCGGTAGATTCATTGCGTAACGTGGCACATTAAAAATAAACGCCCAACAAGGGTTGGTCGTTACTTTGTTTCCGTCATTTGAATTTAGTGTAATTCGAATCTTTGGGTATTTGTACTTCTGGATGGCACTCACCAATGGTTTGGCATAGGACCAGTGTCGGATGTGGCCCTTACGCTCTCGGTGCAACCGATGCACTACATCTGCATCAAAGCCGCAACTGGCCATTACCAAAAATAATTTTCCATTCGCACGGCCGACGTCTAACTGGCGACAGGATCCGGCTACGATCATGGCCGCTACCGCTTCGGGTTCGGACGAGACTCCTAGGTACTTGGCCAATAGGTTTTCTGTTCCTAGCGGCAAAATAGCTAGCGGAGTATTCTCGGGCAGTTGATTCGCTAGTAACGAGACCGTTCCATCACCACCTGCCGCAACCACGCAGCGCAGTCGTCCGCCGAAATGTTGGCCGACGACTTCAATTACCTCTTTGATATCCGTCAGCAACAGAACTTCGAAGTTCCCCCGTAACAAACTCGTTGTCAACTGATCAACAATCGCGCGACTATCCGTTGCCCCCGAGTTCGGGTTCATTGAGATTATTACGATTTCGGACGATTGATTATCATTTTCCATAATTCAAACTGTAGCAAAACCATGGAGAAGTGAAACGCCAAGCCCAAGCTAATCTAGACGGAGAGCGTCGTCTTGTTTTGATGCAGGTTTCACTGAAGGCCACGCGATAAGTTCGTTTTTGCCGGAATTTCGTTCCGCAGAAAGCAGCATTTTGCCTTTCGGGCTGTCTACAAATCGAACGACTGAAATCGACGATTGATGTAGGTTCGGCATCTGTAATAGCTCATGCTCGCTCGACGCGTGTGGCACATTGTTGGTGGTTTGTGGTTGACTATTCCAGATTGTAACGCGGCCAGTATTGGAGCCACTTGCGATTCGGTTTCCATCGGCAGAAATGTGTGCCGCCGAAATGGCGTGTTTATCTGCGTGTCCATAGGTAGTTTCGTTTAGCTTTGCGGTTGGGTTCTGGATAGCCTCCTCGGTAGACCGAATCAAAATTGCTATCCCATCATCAGCGACGGTCGCCAGTAGTGTTCCGTCTTGCGAGTAAGCGAGCTGGCTGATGGCGTGTTCGATTGGTGTGTTTAGACTCAGAGACAAACTGTTGGACTGGGAAAAGTTGTTTTGGTTTAGTTCTAGCACTTCGATCGACCCGTTTGAACGACCAATCGCGATCGCTTTTGAATCAGATTGCCAGGCGATTGCAGTTACAACGCTTTTGTTGTTTTTCAAGTCAACTTCGCCTAATTTCTGACGTCCTGAAAAATCGTACAAAACACAGCGATTGTCGTCGGTGCTAATTGCTAGTGTATTTAAATCTGGAGCTATTTGCATCGTGGTTGCCCAATCGTCAAGCACTCCATCGGGTTTGACGCCTGTGTCTGATAGTTTCCAAAATAGTACTTGGCCGTTAGCGAGCGTCGCAGCCTGTGTTTGGTTGGCAACAATTTGTTTGACCGAAGGTTTTGCAAGCACTCGCAATGGGCCAAAGGAAAATGGGCTGGCAGCGTCAGGTAACAGATCCGTTTGAATCGAAAGACTGCTCCACATACGATTCACCGATCCGCGATTTCGCTGAGATGTCTGAAGTAAAATTCCGTGCTCAGATGAAGCATGCACTCGTTCGAAACCGATGAAATGTTTAGCCAAAGAGGGGTCGTTGAAAGCTGGCAAGTTGATCTGCTGTCGCGTGAGTCCTGCTTGATTCCAGCTCTCCAATCGGATTTTCGTATCGTCTAATCCTCCAGCGATCACTGACACGCCGGTTGGGGTTGTAGCGAAGGATGCAAAGCTGGCCTTTGCGAATCTCGCGAGCTGTTTTTTACTTGCGAGTGACAATAACAGGACTCCACCTCCCGAATTGTTTTCGGCAGCCAAAATCTGTATATCTCCAGCGTCGTTGATCGCATCGAGTAAGTTGTTTTGCACTTGGACACCGGAGATCTGCGGCAGCGAATGAGAAGCGGTCTGCCGTTGTTGGTTCAGGTCAAACTGAACAATGCGATTCTGCCATGACACTAACACTTGTTGGCTATTGCGAACGAAGACGATCGAATTTGCGATTGATCGAGCGGTTGATGCGGAGGGGAAACGAACAAGTTGTCCTGAATCAACCGGCCAGCCAAAGACACCAACTTTCGCACCGATCACCCATTTGCCGTCGCGGGACAGCGCCAGTTTAGGCAGCAGTTTTTGGCTACCGGTCCCGAACAAATTTTGCTGGCCGTAATTGACTTCTCGAATCAACTGATCTTGTTTCAAATTCCAGAGCAAGAATTTGGGCTGGTTTAAATTAGTTTGGATCAACGCTATTCGACCATCATCGGAGACCTGTAAGTCTGCGATTCGCTCGCGGCCGTTTAGGTGGCCTGCGAGTTTGGTCAACACGCGGTTTAACCCGCCGCTGGCGCGGTCGTACTGGTACAAATAGTCTTCCGCAGACTGCGCATATACAAAGTCGTCAGAGGCAATTTGATATTGCCAGGCACTTATATTCCATTGCACTCGGTTGTCATCACGAAACACGGAGGCCATGCCATGGTCGTTGCCGAAAGCTTTCAGGTTCTGGTTGTTTGTAGGCGGCGAAAATACGGCAGTAACCGATGCCGGTCGATCCTCTGACGACCAACCGATCGATTGTTGTTGGTATTCTCGCTGGTACATCGACAAATCGACGGATAGTAGCTCTGGCCTTTCACCGGTTGTGGCCGTTACTACTTGGCAGTTTCCTAAACGCTCTCCGGGTTTGATGAAGCAAAAATTGGCCGGTCGCGATTGGCCTTTCAGTTTGATTGATTTTTTATTGCGCCAATCCCAAACGGTTGTTTGGCGATCACTTTCAGTCGCGATCACAAAGTTACCATGTTGTTGCAGTTGAATCGTCTTGGATGCTAACGGCGAAATGTTTGTTAGCGAACCAGAGTTTGACCGGCGGCTGGCTGAGGCCGTTGGAGTTGAATTGGTGTAACGCCAACGGGCCAATATATAATTGCCGCTATTGGCATTTTGAAGGCTGACAACAACTTCATTGCTGGAGTTGTTGTCGAATGTGGCCGCTGAAATTCTTTGGATGGGTGAGGTGGCGACCCATTGATAGCCTTCGTCAGATCGCTCAAAAACGTAAGCGGCTTGATCACGTGGAAGCCCTGACCGATTGGTTAATAAAATCCGTTGTCCGTCGCGAGAGAATGATGCCGAGTCAAATTTTGGTTTGGCACCGTTTGGTAAAACTAAGCTTACGTCGACTCGTTGACCGTCGACCCAAACCATCAAGGGTTCTTCTAGTCCCCGTCCAGAGCTTTGTCTAAGTGCGGATGTTTTTCCGATCGATAACAGGGCATTGCCGGTTTCATTGACTTCGATCTGGTCAATGGAAACGCTTTGTGCAGGCAACGTTCGAACCGGTCTTTCCCGGTTGGGCTGAGTGATGTCAAAGACTTCAATCTGTCCTGCGGACAGGGCGGTGTCGCTAGGTTTTGCCGCATACAACTGGCTTCCGTTGGGCGAGATTGCAACTGCCGATGCATCTTGCAGGTCAATTTTTTGGCCTGCTTGGTCGAGTTGATTGAGTCGTTTGATTTCAATTCGATTTGGAAAAGCAATGACAAACGTTAGGCCGTCAGCGGTCGCGGACATCGCGTTGATCGGTTCAGATGGGTAGAGCGATTTGATTTCTCGGTGGGCGAGTAAGTTCAGTCGGGCAACTTCCCAGTCGTTTTGGTTTTCAAGCTTATCTAGGTTTTTCCTTGCATTAGAATAGTCTCCAGATTGCAAATTGGTTTCGATCTGGGTCACGTCACTTTTGTAACGTAGCAATTTTGATGATTCGTTGAGACCGACGACTTGCTCATTCAAGTTTTGTTTTTCAAACGCGAGTTTTTCTTTTTGCTGGTGCAGTGTGGTGATATCGGATCGCAGTTTTTTTTCTTCTTTTTCATTTTCTTGTACGAGCTGTTTTCTTTGCGCTTGAAACTTCTCTTTTTGTGCTGCTAACTGTTTTTCTTGTTCGGCTAGTTTGCCAGGGAACGCGTCGATTTCCGCTTGCATCTCGGTTTGTTTTTGTCGCATCGGTTCGATGGACTTGGTGAGTCGCTGTTTCTCTTCTTCGATGCCCTGAATGTCAAACTCAAGTTGTTCCTTTTCATGATCGACTTGTTTTAGCTCTTCGCGGGCCAAATCACGTGCTTTCACGGACTTGTTGTTCTCGCGGATCATAAAGTAAAGAGTTATAATGCCCAGCAGGATCGAGCTAGCTAAACCGATGGTCAAACCAGCAACCAACCGTTTGCGGCGATCGCGGGTCCGTTTGCCTTGGACCAATAGCTCACGCAAGGCGGTTTCTTGATCGCCATTGGTGTTTTCGAGTACATCTAAGCCGAGATCAAAGTTTTGGTCGTCTAGGGCATGTTCGGCGCAGCGCAGGTTCGCGGTTCGCAGGCCTTGGCGAGCTGCTTGGTTGTCGTCCCATTTTTCGATTGCCTCTTCATAGCTAAATCGAGATCGTTGAAAGGCGTCGTAGTTAGCCTCGGCGACTGCGGTCTCTAATAACTCGTCGGCTCGTCGACGAAGCTGGATACTGAGCAACCGAGTTTCGTGTTGGTCGAGCGCCGCCAGTAAGTCGCCAGTCGTCTCAAGGTGGCTTTCATCGGTTACACGCATCGCTCGCAATGCAATGTTCATCAGGTCTGGGTCGACATCGTTTTCGTATTCAATGATATGGTTTTCGGCTGCCTTGGCAATCACTTCGTACGGTGGTTCACTGCTGGTTTTGCAGTGTGGCGGAAAGCCGGTGAGGATCTCGAACAATAAAGCCCCTAGCAAGTAAACGTCTGACCGGAAGCCGACGTCTGCTCGAGAACTAGATTTCATTTTTTGGTTCAGGTAGATGTCAATCCAGTACTGAGCCATCTCGGGCGAAATGTAAGCGGGAGTGCCACCGGGACGAATGGTTTTGGGCGAGGACAGGTCAACGGCTTGTCCCCAGTCCACCACCAAGACCTCGCCGAATTCGCCTAGCATGACGTTTTCGGGTTTTAGGTCGCAATGCAAAATGTTTTGAGCGTGTGCAAAGCCGATCGCGTTGACGACGTTTTTGAAAATCTCAAGGTTATCTTTGAGTGTGTTTTTTCGAATTTTGCTTTGCCAAGAATGACCGCGGATTTCTTTCATTACATAAAACGGATTGACGGCCCCCTTGGGACTGACTGTTAATCCTATGTCGTGAATTGGAACAATGTTTGGGTGTTCCAAGCGTCCAGTGAACTGAGCTTCACGAAGAAATTCGTTTTTGATCTGCTGTTGATGTTCTTCGTTCCCGGTGGAACTCTGCAGCAGTTTGATTGCCACCGAACGCTCAAGGGGAACTTGTTTCGCCTGAAATACTATTCCGTAGGCTCCAGCTCCAATTCGCTTTTGCATCTGGTAGTCGGACTGACTAGCGGCCTCTTCCTTGTGCACAATCGTACGAGGAGGGATTAACGATTGAAGGCCTTCCGAATACGCTTCGGCCGCCTCAAGTGCCGCTTGAGGATTGACGACCGTCGGTTCACGTTGCCCGACGATGGTTTTTGCTTGAGGGTTGGTTGCGTTGGGCGGCTTCGTGGCCGGTGCCCTTGTGGTTGCGGATTGTGGCAGCGTAGCATTGTCAGCTCTGTCATCCAAAGGCCGACTCATGGTTTTCATTGGATCAACTAACAGCGTTTGTGCAGTGCTCGATACTGGAGGCAGTTCACTCTCGGGTTTGATCGTTGGAGCGGTGGACAAGTCCGAACCGTCGTTTTGACTGGTTTGCTTGATTGTCGGATCAGCACGAATGGTTGGTGATTGGGGGTTGACCAATGCAAATCCACACGCCGCGCATATTTCTGGCGCTTCTTCAGTGAGTTCGTGATCGCATTGAGGGCAGGACTTCATGAGCTAAAAGTGTTTATCTTGGTCTCAAGAACGTTTAGGAATAGTCGCTCAGATACAATTATAAGCACCGTTTGAGCTTGCGTCCGAGCCTCGACAAACGGTCGTAGCTTTCAGCAAAAGTGACCTGAACGATGGTTGAGTCATTGGTGGGCGAGACGGTATCGGTAGGTGAATCATACTCCGTTGTTGGATCAGTTGGCTGGGCGTTTTGTCGTAGTAATCCCTTTAAAATCTCGTTAGAAGCGATTGGATGCAAACGATTGGTGGTAGCAGGCTCGGTGGTCGTGTGGTTTGAAAAATCGTTCCTGCCTGCATCGCCCGTGGTCCCTGATTCTAGTCCATTGGGTTGGATGAGTGTATCCTCAATGTTCTCTGATTGTATTTCGTCGGGTTGCCCACCGTTATCGGCGGCAGGCTCTGTTGGCGCGTTATCGACTTCACCAGTTTTGTAGTGGTAGAAGAATAGTTCGTCACCACCGCGGTCGTAGGCTTTGAAGACTCGATACCAGTATCCCGGTTCCGCATTCGGTGCTCGTTCGATTTGGTCTATGATGCGGTCGGTTTCGTTTTCACCAACATTTTCGAACACTTGTTCCGTGAAATCATCGACGGCAGGATACAACTTGGACGGCTGTTTGAGAGTGACTTCGTCTCCTACAACTTCCAGTTCGTCGACGGGGATTTCCACTTGAACCCAACGCAGTTCACCGTTCTCGAAAGGAGCAATTTCTCGTTCGAATATGCTGTCTGTTTGATCAATCGGTGGTGGCGAATCAAAAGGTAAATCGAATGTAGGTCTAACTTCAATTGAATTGATAGGGTTGATTTCAGGTAAGATCGGGGCAGCCCCTCTAGGGAGGTCGAAGATGGACAGAATTTGTTGCATCACTTCGTTTAACGAGTTGTCGACGGTCTCTAGCGATCCGCTGAACAGATTGATGTCTTGGTCGTTACGAACGATAATGTCTGTGAAGACGTTCGGATTATCAAAATGGGTGATTACTGCTTGGGCGGTGAAGTCGTCTATTTGAGAAAACGTCTCGCGTCCGCCTTCGTTGCCACCAATTATTCCTCGGACGACCGTGTTCTGTTGAAAGATGGCATCTTCAAAGGCTTCGGAGTCAACGGTATTCGAAGGCGTGAATAAGTTAAGATCTTCAATTGGATTCAAAGGCTGGTTGAGGGAATCAAAAACAAAGCCAACTCGGAATCCAGCTTCGCCAGGACTGCCGTACTCAATGACAATATCCTGAGTAACCGTTCCGTCGGTGTTCAAAGTCAAAATCTGCGTCGTGCCCTCAAACAGAAATCCATCGGTATCTAGAAAGTTGGCGAAAGCTTGATTGGTGTTAACGACTCCAAAGTTCGTTGGCCCATTGACCGACGCTTCCCCACCATCAAAAAATACGCCCGGGTTAGTTGCGTCGCCAGCTGCAGAGTAGAGCGTAACTTGAGGGTCCGCCAGCGGTGAGAAGGCGGTAATGTCTTGTTGCAGTGAAATTGTCTGATCGGCAAATACGCTGATGCTTCCATCGGTCGAGTTAAATCCTGTTAAGGAATCAGTGCCGGTAATGGACGTGATGTTCGTGACGTTAACGTCGCCACGATGAGCAATCGAAATCGCTTGCGGGCGAGTTGCATCGACTTCCCCGTTTTGTACTGCTGCCAGCGAGTTTAAAGTCGATTCAAGAGCCGCATCGGTCAGGAGCCTTGAACCTCCGGCAGAGATTGCGATTGCTTCGTTGGCTTCGGCGACACTGGTCAGGTGAACGTACTCAGTCGCTTCAATGCCGATCCGCTGGGCCAACAAATCGCCTTGGGTTTGCTCTACTGCTCCATCGGCAATCACGTACAAGTTTTGACCGATGTTGGTACCCGTCGCAGTCGGTGGGCCGATACCGACGGTTGGTTGAGTGCCGTTGAGGCGCAAATCGCCATTGACTTCCAAATGAGCATTGTCCGCAATCAAGCCCACTTGGCCTAACAAGATTGAATCCCCGGCTTGATTGCCCAATATGATGTCGGTTGCTGAGTTGAATTGGGCGTCGGTGGAAATCAGTGAAGCGCCAGCAGAGTTGCTAATGTCTTGGGCTGATGAAACAAGCAGGTTGTTAACATTTGAGTTGCCAGTTAGTAAAGTGGCGTCATCTTCTATAACGGTTGCTTGCGACGCGTTCAATGTGACGCTTCCAAAGCGAACATTTGTTGCAGTTGAACTGCCGGCGTTTTCTCCGTCGAGTCCAATTTCGATTTGATCTGCTTCGAAGGATGCTTGTCCTTGGACGTCGATCGTTTGGTCAGGTGCGGCAGCTAAAAGGATATCGCCGGAGGTTGATATAACCGTGACTGAATTTCCGACAATAATATCGCTGTTGGACTGTTGTACGACGTCATTCGACGCTTGAATATTTAAGTCGTCTCCAGCTGAAACGTCGGCTAAGGTAATCGAACCGTTGGTAGAAGAAAGATCGATCGTCTGGGTCGACGTTAGTTCAGCACCGCTGGCCATTGTAATGTCACCCGAAGCAGAAAGTTCCACATCAGCGTTCGGATTGGAAATTAGGTTTCCCGTTAGTCCATTCAAATTCAAATTGCCGTCTACCGAAACATCGAGCGTGGCCGGTGCAGTAAAACCATCGGCCGGGTTACTGTCAAACACCGTCACGTTCTCAAGCGATACGTCTCCCGTCGCCGTCAAATCGAAGTCACGGTTATCGTTGGCAAAGTTGCTAAGTGAAAGCGTATCAAAAGTAAGGTTGGGTGAGGATTGAGTGAATTCGACACTCGTCCCGGAAGTGGTCAATCCATCAATTGTGAGTTGAGCATTTGCTGCGCTACCTTGAAAGAAGGATGTTGCGATTTCCAATTGATTGTTTATACCTCCGCCGACGCTCTCCAATTCGACTAGCGGATTTGAGGTGGCGCCTGTGAAGCTTCCCGAGGCTACTTGGAATACGTAGCTGTCTTGCGAGATACCATTTACGATCGCGTCTTGCTGGGCAAAATCTAGATTTTGGCCGGGGTCAAAGTCGTTCAGAACTAATTCCGTATTGCCGATGAGCGCGAACGTTGCGCTCAACAATGTGCGTTGCTCCAGTCGCATATAGTCGGGCATGAAACCAAATTGCTGGTCTTGATCACTCTGCTCTTGGTGGCTCTGGTGGCCTGTTTGTTTAACGGAGTTAGATTTGGATTTCCAGAAGGGCATGATGCCAGCACTTGGATTCTTTTGTGATCGAAACATCGAGAATTTATCTCATCTGTTAAAAAAACGGATATTTCCAAGTCTTGATCCATTGCCGACCGATAACAAGATCATCGAAATAGGTAGCAGTTGTATCGGCTTTAGGCGGTCGGCAAGCTATGCCGACTGGGTCGGTTTGGCGGCCTATTGATTGTCGATGTGACGTACGTTTTGTTAGTTTGCTCGCGAGTTTACCATGACTAAACGAAATCGAATGTTTAAATCAGGCGGTATTAAGTACGCCGTGTTTTTGATTGCCGGGTTGCTAATTGTCTCAATCGGCACCCAACGGTTGGTCGCTCAAACAAACCTCCGTTCGCCTGCAAGCACCGAGCTAGCAGCTTCAGCCGAACCAAATGTACTTCGTCTTAAGGGAGCGATCGTCAAAGCTCCGCCGTCGATCAAAGTACCGGGTTTGCGAGCAGGATTACTGACGAAGGTTTCGGTTCAAGAAGGGATGCGAGTTACCCAAGGTCAGTTTCTTGCTCAAATCGATCCCGCCGAGTTACAGTTGGACCTGGAACAGAGTATGCTCGATCACCAGCTTGCTGAAATGAATGCCAGTAACAGCACCGACCGCGATTATTTTGAAAAGTCGTTGGTGGTGGCTACGGCTGAAGTCAATCGTTCGATTGCCGCGAACGCTCGCGTGAACAACTCCGTACCGCTGGCGAAACTAGAAAAACAGCGGCTTGAACAAGAGCGAGCGATATTGCAGTTACAACAAGCAAACCGGCAATTGGAGATCGCACAATTTCGCACTCAGTTGACGCAGAGCGAAATCAAATCTGCGGAGGTGAAACTTGCTAGGACAAAAATCGTTGCGCCGGCGAATGGATTAGTTGTCCACGTCGCGAAGCAGTCTGGTGAATGGTTGCAGCAGAGCGAAACCGTATGCGAGATTGTTTCGACAGATCGTTTACGTGTTGAGGGCTTTGCCACGGTGGCTCAAGCGGCTCGAATCAAAACGGGTATGCCCGCGACGATTGAGTTCGATCAACCGGAGCTTAAAAACAAACGTATCGCCGGTTCGGTTACGTTCGTAGCACCAACTGCCAATCCTTTGAATTTATTGGTTCCGATTTGGGTTGTGATCGATAATCACGATCAACATATTATTGCAGGGATTAACGGTGATTTGATTATTCAAGTGGTGGATGCGACCACGACAAACGGCGGTGGTCAATGAGTAGGCGGTTTCCTCAATTCCGATCAGATTTGCAGATCGATTGCCGAGTCGATGGTAACTTCCTAGTAACGGACCCCGTTTCAGGGCAGTACTTTTTGTTCAGCGAGATCGAATTAAGCCTCGCACAGTGGCTCGACAAAGCAGATTCGCTGCAGCAATGGTGTGACGGTTGGAACCTAGAGAATCGCACGCAGCAACTTACGCCTACAGCAGCGGAGAGTTTTTTGGTTCGGTTGATGAACGATCAATTGATATCTACCCCCAGCCATGCCGAAGGCGCCCGATTGCATCAGCTTCAGCAGCGTAGTAGCGGTGATCGATGGTTGAATCGTCTGAGGAATCCGCTCGCCATTCGATTGCCCGGGATAGATCCGAGTTCGTTTTTAAAACACGTTTCACCCTTCATCGGTTGGCTGTTTCGTCCTACCATGATGATCGTCAGTCTGCTGACGCTTACTTGTTTAGTGATGCTGGTGGTATTTGTTGGCGTCAATCAATCGCCCGATTTACCGACGATTCAGTGGTTGTTGTCGCCAGCAGGAATCGCTGGAATGCTATTAGCGTTTATTGGTGTGAAAATTATTCACGAACTTGGGCACGCGATGGCTGCGATGACATTCGGGGTTGATTGCAAGCAGATCGGTGTGATGTTTTTGTTCTTTATGCCGACTTTGTACTGTGATGTTACGACGGCCTGGCGATTGGAAAGCCGGATGCAACGAATTGCGATTTCTGCCGCAGGTGTTTACGTTGAATTGATGATCACGTTACTGGCGGCGATCTGTTGGGCACTTAGCAGCCCGGGAATCGTCAACACGGTTTCGTTCCAGTTAATGGCCTTGTGCGGCATTAGCACTTTGCTAATCAATGGGAATCCGTTGATGCGCTACGATGGATATTACGTACTGTCTGATTTGATCAATCGTCCCAACCTTAGCCTTACAGCACGTCATGAATTGCACCGATTTCAGGCAACAATGTTTTCGAAAAATTGGTTTTCATTTGACTGGACGTTAATCGTTTACGGAGGGATGGCGGCGGTTTATCGGTGGGTGGTATTGGCCGCAATCGTGGTGGCGATCATCTGTTTCACTAATGAAAAATCGATTGAAGTTGTGGGGTGGTTGCTGGCGGCAGGATTGCTACTGTGGGTGGCTCATGGTTTCGTGAAGTCAAATCAATCGAACCGTCGTCGTCTTGCAACGAGCTTGCCGAACGGACCATCGTTTCCCTTTTCAAGGCTTGCGATGGCAACGATTGTTGCCGCACTGGTGTGGTTTGTTTGTTGCGTTCCGCTACCGCGTTGGGTCTACGTGGATGTCCAAGTCCAACCGACGAAAGCTCAAACGCTTTTTGCGACCTCCAATGGATTTGTGAATGCAGCAGAGATCAGGTCGGGCTTTGTGCAGACGGATCAAGTGGTTTTAAATTTGAAGGATCCAGAACTGTTGCATCAGTACATGGCTGTTGAAATCGAAGCCAAACGCGCTGCCAGTCGAATCGAACAGTTGAAGCTGCAGGCCCGACAACTTCCGGAGTTAAACGAAACCCTATCAGCGGTTGCTGAACAAGCGAAATCAAAACAGGTTCGTTTGGAACAACTGCGATCTCAGTTACAAGCACTCGATTTAGTCAGTTCGGTTCAGGGTCGAATCGAGTCGTTGTTGCTGCAACGGAACCCCGGCAATGATCGGACAGTACAGCAGGTCCGAGTCGGCCAGCCAATCGCTCGAATCATTGATGATTCGCAAAAGGAAGTTAGGTTGGTGGTAGACGAGCATACGATTGATTTGCTGGAGCCCGATCAAACGGTTTATTGTTGCTTTGACCGTTTGCCAAATCGAATCCAAAGCGGTTCACTGGGCCAGATTTTGGTTGGCGATTGGGATGTTTCGAGCAAAACGGCAACAGTGAACGCCAGCGACCGGCAGGATAACAGCTTAATTTCGAAGCGATATTTGGTATCGGTCAAAACCGCTTCGCTTCCGAAGGAGCTTGGTGTGTTTTCGGGCGGTCGAGCTCGTGTTAAGATTTCGTCAGCGACTTTGCTGTCGCGTTTGAATCAGGAGTTTCAACACACTTTTCAATATCGCTAGAACTAATGTCACAACCTGGCCAGTTACCCGTCGTCGATTGCAAAGGCTGTGGAGCGTGTTGTTTTCACATGGGCTATCCGGCTTACGTGCTGCCACGCGAACCGATGACCGAAGCTGAAATCGCAGCCGATCACGAGTTAAGCCAACGCGCGGCGAAGGATAAACGATTTAAACAGGATTTGCTTGAAGGGCATCCTGGCGAATCGCATTGGCACCGAATGCCAGACGATTTACGCGCGCAGTGGCAAGAACATGTCGATGGCTATCAACAGCCTAACTACGATGGCACAGTGGAGAGCCTTGACGGACCATGCATTTGGTTGGACATGGAAACCCGGCACTGCATTCACCATGAATACCGGCCGAATATTTGTCGTGACTTCAAAGCCGATAGCCCAGGGTGTCACGATTGGCGGAAGCACTACGCTGATCGTATCAAGTAATCGCGTCGTGGACGGAATGTTGAAGGACGGAATTTTTGAAACGCAGAGACGCGGAGAACGCAGAGGATGTGTTTGATTGAGAACTCTGCGTCCTCTGCGACTTTGGTGCGCCAGGCTAAGTCTGGCTGATCTCATCAATTGAAAGGAATTGATCATGA
>CAZHCH010000047.1:0-3900 GCA_964530985.1 uncultured Pirellulaceae bacterium
GCAAAGGTGATAAACGACGCCGAGAAGGTTTGGTTTATGATATCGGTTTGAAACCCTTTTGCGGTGGCTACCGAATCGCAATCATCGATGACGCTGATTATTTCAACAACGAAAGTGCAAACTGCTTGCTAAAAACGTTGGAAGAACCGCCACCGAATTCGTTGTTGATTTTGTTGGGAACCAGCCAACAGCGACAATTGCAAACGATCGTTTCACGTAGCCAAATCGTCAGGTTCGATCCGTTGACAGACCAACAGGTGGCTGAAGTGCTAAACCGCGTAGGATCAATCGCCAACGAAGCTTCCGACGAACCGGCCGCGCCGATTGATGTTCTTGCTGCGGCGGCGGGTGGATCGGTTGGCCGGGCATTGCAGTTGGCGGATCCCGAAGTGCTGGAGTTTCGGCAAACGTTGCTGCAGAAGCTTGCGTCAGGTGATCCTCACGCGAACGATTCATCCAAACAATTGATCGCGTTCGCGGAAGCTGCTGGCAAAGAGAACTACCTGAAACGAAAGCGAATCTCATTGATCGCCGATTTCGCAATCGAGTTTTTTCGCCAATGCACATTGGCAATGACGACAGCTTACGCAGCAGCGGATCACGCGATGGCCAGTAGTACGGCGACTTACGTCGAACGTCACCGTAATAACTCCACCGCAGGTGCTGAATTTGCTTGTGAGAGCATCGACAGGACGAGCCAGTTTCGACAACATGTGGCTGCCAACGCTGGGTTGCCGAACGCGGTTGACTCGTGGTTAATTGATCTAGGTCGGATCGGACGTGGTGAACTGGTGACAACAGGTGATTCGCTGCGAGGCGAAATTTAGGGTTTGCGGTGGCTGTGAAAATCGGAGATAAACCGGGGACTATCGTCCTGCGGCTTAGAGTGGCAACGATCAGAGACTAAGGCTGCTTTTTACCACGTGGAACGCGAGTGCCTTTACGTTTCCCTTTGCCGCGTCGCCCTTTGCTACGAGATTTCCTGGCACTGTCAACGTCGTCTACTGGTTCACCGATGTGGTTTTCAAGCAACGTGATGCGGTCACGCAAAAACCCAGCTTCCTCAAACTCAAAGTTTTCAGCAGCTAGACTCATTTGATTTTGCAAATCGTCGATCATTTCTTGCGTGATCAATTCGACGTCTTTGTTGTTACTTGCCGCACGGTTTTTCGCATCACGTTCATCCGCATCTTGTTCGATACCCATCTTGATATCTTTATAGACCGTTGTCGGGACGATACCATGTTTGGCGTTGTATGCTTCTTGGATCGATCGCCGGCGAGCGGTTTCTTCGAGAGCGTTCTTCATTGCTTTACTGACGCGGTCTCCATACAAAATCACTTTCGCGTTGGCGTTACGGGCGGCTCGGCCGATAGTTTGCACCAGCGCGGTTTCACTGCGCAGAAACCCCTCCTTATCCGCATCCAAAATCGCCACCAAAGAAACCTCTGGCAAGTCCAAGCCTTCACGAAGCAAGTTGACGCCGATCAAGCAATCGAAGGTGCCCAATCGTAAATCCCTCAGCAGTTCGACTCGTTCAAAGGCGTCCAGTTCGCTATGCAACCATTTCGTTGCAACGCCGTTATCGCAGAAGTAGGCAGCCAAATCTTCGGCGAGTCGTTTAGTTAAAGCGGTCACGAGAACCCGATCGCCCGCGTCGCGTCGCTCTTTGACTTGTTCAAGTAGATGAGCGACTTGCCCACTGGCTGGCACGACCTCACAGACTGGATCTAGCAAGCCCGTTGGACGAATGATCTGTTCAACAACTTCCCCGCCAGTTTTCTGGAGTTCGTAATCACTAGGCGTTGCCGAAACGTAAACCACTTGATTGATTCGCCCTTCCCATTCATCGAACTTAAGCGGGCGATTGTCCATCGCACTCGGCAAACGAAAGCCATGCGAGACGAGTGTTTCTTTGCGACTTCGGTCGCCGGCGTACATGGCTTTGACTTGCGAGCATGTTACATGCGATTCGTCGATAATCAACAAAAAGTCTTTGTCGAAGAAGTTATATAACGTTTCGGGTTGCTCGCCTTCCTCGCGACCAGCCAAGTGGCGGCTATAGTTTTCGATGCCTGGGCAGTGCCCGACGTTTTCAAGCATCTCGATGTCGAACCGGGTTCGAGCGTTTAGCCGCTGAGCTTCAAGTAGTTTTCCTTCCTCTTGAAAATGATCCAAGCGATGCTTGAGTTCCAAACGAATACGTTTTACGCCTTCAGCAATCCGTGACTCGGACGTGACGAAGTGCTTGGCGGGATAGATGAAAATTTGTTGTTCACTATCAATTACTTCGCCAGTCAATGGATTAATGGCTGAGATCTGTTCAATGTCGTCTCCCCAGAACTCGATCCGATACGCAAACTCTTCATAAGACGGCCAGACTTCTACGCTGTCACCGCGGACTCTGAATTTCGAGCGTTCAAACGAAACGTCGTTTCTTTGATACTGAATGTCAACAAACTTACCCAACATTTTGTCGCGATCAATCGATTCACCTACTTTGACCGCCACCATCATCGCTTTGTAGTCTTCGGGCGATCCCAAGCCATAGATACTGGAGACACTGGCGACGATGATTACGTCCTTGCGGCTAACGAGTGAACTGGTGGTTGCCAGTCGTAAGCGGTCGATGTTTTCATTTATAGACGAATCTTTTTCGATGTAGATATCTCGAGCAGGGATGTACGCTTCGGGCTGGTAGTAGTCATAGTAACTGACAAAGTAGTGTACAGCGTTGCCGGGAAAGAACTCTTTGAATTCGCTGTAGAGTTGTGCGGCCAGTGTTTTGTTATGAGAAATAACCAGCGTCGGTTTTTTGACCTTTTGGATGACGTTGGCCATCGTAAACGTCTTACCGGTACCAGTCGCTCCGAGCAAAACTTGATGCTTTTGGTTCGCCAAGATGTTCTTGGCGAGGGCCTCGATGGCAGCAGGTTGATCGCCGCTTGGCTGGAATGGCGAATGAAGATTAAACATGACGTCGGCGGGTTTAGCAAAGATCTACGAACCCACCAGTCTAACCGATGTTGCAATCGAAGTGTAACCTGCCGGCGATGTTATATAAGTCGCCCCGTAAAACGCATAGCTCGGCGCCAAATTCCCCGACTATACGACTTTAACAACCCGAACACCTGAGACTAGCACTAGTTGGTTGGCAATCGCTGGATCACTGGCCGGCGTTGCTGGAACTTCGGTTGCGGCATCGCCGCTGGCTTTTTCGCGGTAGGCGTTGGTGTTGGTGACACGGTTTTGCCAAAGTTCTGCTTTGGTGCTGGCGTCGCAGTCGCTTTGTGCGAAACACTTGTACTTGTTTGAGTGAGCTTTTCGTAATGCTCAAACAGTACCGTTGTTTGATGGCGAGTTAGCAGACCGCATTCAACCAGCAACTGCCGTATTGTTGTGCAACTAGCTTCTTGAGCCTGCCGCATTATGTTTAGGTCTTGCGAGTCGATAATGCCTTTTTCTAAGGCCAACTCTTCAAACGATATTTCGTTCTTGGCATTCATTTGCCCCAGCAAGTAGTCGACCTGCTTGATCGTCATCAAGTTTTTCCGCAATGCGACTGTTGCCATCGTGTGGGAAGACTCCTGCTGAATCTTCACGAGGCCGCAAAACTGTTCGGCACTAATGACACGTTGTTCAACCAAGTAGATCCCAAATTTAAGACTCATCGTTTTGTCCCTAGGTGACTTCAGAATGAAACTGCATCGCTCAATGTGGCTTGTTCGTTCAGTAGTTTGGGGGTGATAGCTTGACTTAATAAACGATACGAGCCATGTATCTATCGACAATTTCTCGGGAATCCTGAATGCAATCTCAAAGATCATTGATCCACCATGACTAATCGGATCAACCTAAAGAACTGCATTTACTGACGCTTGCGACTAGTTGGCGACAATT
>CAZHCH010000047.1:4000-24495 GCA_964530985.1 uncultured Pirellulaceae bacterium
CGGATCAACCTAAAGAACTGCATTTACTGACGCTTGCGACTAGTTGGCGACAATTAAGCATTATCTTAATTAACGATGTTTTATAACTCGTTCAATTTAGAATTCGAGATGAGTGTGTGGTTTTTAGGCATGTTGCAAAAATGCAACGAGTCATGTTGTAACGATTAGGCAAAGGCAAAATTTTTCTCCGGATGCAATAATTTCCCTGCTTGGGCAAACTAAAGGGGGTACACTTCCAGAAATGTCGAGCCCTCAGCTGACTGAGCTTGATTCAAGGTCCAATATATATACACGAAGCGTAGGTTGTTGTTAGTAACATCCGTATTTTTGCAATCCCCCTAACACGTCTTCCCGAGAGTCTTATGTCTAAGCATAAAAGAAAAAAGAACTACGTCGATAACAAAGTGCAAGGTGCTTTGTTGCGCAGAATTTTTTCACACTGGTTATTGTTTTTTGGAGTTGCTGGCGGTGCGGTTATTATGCTGCAAACATTGCTTGGCGATTCCAACGTTCCAGTAATGGATCGTCTGAAAGAACAAGTGGGAGAATTCACGCTTTTCGCAATTGTGATGGCTGCCTTGTTCCCTGGATTCATGCTCGACACAGTTCGCTTTAGCAATCGGTTTGTTGGCCCCGTCGGACGTCTACGCCGTCATTTGCAGCAATTGAGCCTTGGTGACACCTCCGAATGTTCGTTTCGCGGCGATGACTTCTGGATTGAAGCTGCAGAGGAATTCAATGATGTTGCGAAACTCGTTAGGCAGCAGCAGGACGAAATTGCTCACCTTCGATCCGTTGCTGGGATTACGTCGGAAGCAACAAACCAAACTCCAGAAGAAACAACCGTAGTGACTCCGGTCGCTACTTCGTGACTCGATAGCCCAATTTAGTGAATTCCAACTAGCCCTTAGGGGATAGTTGGTTTCATAACCAACTACCTTTCGCCCCAGGTACCCAATATGATCAGACCCAGAAGACTAAAGACATTTCGACAGCGTCGTAGAGGCGCCGCCGTGATTGAATTAGCCGTTTGCCTCCCAGTAATATTGTTAATTGTTATTGGAACGATTGAAGCTGCCAGCCTATTGTTTTTGAAGCAAACGCTTGTCCAAGCCGCCTACGAAGGTGCAAAAGTGGCCATCGTATCTGGAGACAGTGAACAAGTCACTCAGGTTGTCGACGCGGTTGCTGCAAGTCGCAACCTCAACGGCGTCCAGATCGAATTTAATCCATCAGACCTCGCCAATGTGCCTAGTGGTGAAACCGTAACCATTACCATTTCGGCTCCAGGCGACTCCAATAGTTTTATTCCATTTGGACCTTTCGAAAACCAAACTGTACGAACCAGTGCATCAATGGTACGAGAGTAATAACAACGATTTCACTCGTTTCATAATGCCAATTCAAATATCAATTTTTAATTTACTTCCTGCAACGTTTTTTCTCAAAAACTGACAAGACGGTCAGTAACGTTTCTCACGTATGTTTCTCGTTTCAAGAAACTCCTAAGCACTCACGCAAACACGTAAAAGTCGGCTAAATTCGGTGTCGAATCCAGTCGCAATAGTTGTTTACCATCGCTGCCGCATTTGCTCCAGCACGCTAAGAGTTCCTTTTAACTAGAGAAGTCTACCCATGAAACTCAATTCACTCAAAAGACGAATGCACTCTCGACCAAAGATTCGTCGAATCCACCGCCACAGTGATCGGACAGGTGCCTCACTGCCGCTGATTGCTGTCTTACTCGTCATCCTATTTGTTGCTGCGGTGTTTGGAATCGACATCGCTAAAATGCACGTTGTACGAAGCGAGCTTCGCACTGCAACCGATGCAGCCGCAAGAGCAGCCGTCGAAGCACTTGGACGAACGGAGTCCGAAGCCGAAGCGGTCCAAGCAGCGTTGAATATCGCGCGGGCAAACTTAGTATCTGGCCAGCCGTTAGAATTGGATCCCAACCAAATTGTATTTGGTGGAGCTGCTGAAAACAACGATGGCTCTTTTTCATTCGTCGACCAAGCAAACTTGGGACCGGGAGACGTTGCCAACACAGTTCGTGTGATTGGTGCACGTACCGCAAACTCACCCGATGGAGAGGTCAACTTGCTTTTCGGCCGCTTCTTCGGCGTCGATAGCTTTGCGCCCCGTCAAGCTGCTACTGCGACTCGGCTCGATCGAGACATTGCATTGGTGCTAGATAAATCTTCTTCGATGCGAGACAACGGGCGTTTTGAGGCCTTGCTGGATGGTGTTGATGTTTTCGTCGCTGAACTCAACGCGACTCAACCTGTTGAAAACGTTTCACTGACGGTCTATGACTTTTTTCCTGAAAAACTAATTGATCTCACAAAAAATCTTGCGTCACTGCCGCAGGCTCTAGAGAACGTAGTGCCAAGTGGCCGCACTGGTATCGGACGCGGTATGGAATTTGGTTTAGACTCATTGCAAAACGACCCTGGTGCCCGCAGCCTCGCTCTTCGATCAATCGTTGTCATGACCGATGGAAAGCAAAACGAAGGCATTAATCCGCGGATCGTTGCTGAGCGATGTCGTCAAGAAGGTGTTGTAGTACACACAATCACCTTTAGTGCAGGAGCAAACCAAAGATTAATGCGTGAGGTTGCTGACATTACCGGTGGAACTCATTTGCACGCCAACAGTGATCAAGAATTAGTTGAGGCCTTCCGAACGATTGCGCTTCAGCTGGCTGTTATCCTAATCGAATAGTTTGTTTGATTTATTTATTGATGTTTACAACAAATCATTTTTTAGGAAACCCAACATGTTTAAGCAAACTAAAAACCGACGTGGTTCGATTCGTAAAGGTGCACTTACTGTTGAGCTCGCCCTTTGCCTGCCAATTTTAATCGTAATACTGTTTGGCGGTTATGAGCTGGCGAGAACCAGTATGGTTTTGCACGCAACACAAAGCGCCGCCTATGAAGGAGCCCGACAAGGGATTCTCCCAGGAGCAACTCCTGAGAAAGTTGAAAATGCGGTAGGGTTCATCTTGGGAACCATGGGCGTGCATACTTTTCAAGTTCGAACGATACCCGCTGTAATCGAAAGAGATACAGAAGAAGTTGAAGTCATCGTTAGTGTATCAATCGCTGAAAACCTCAGCTTGCCACGACTTTTTATCGATGACCCAACGTTCCAAGGAACATGCACATTGTCTCGCGAAGTCCCCTAAGAGGCCAATTTATGTGCTTGGTCGATGAATAACAACTGAAGGCTGACTCATTTCATTTTGAAGTGAGTCAGCCTTTTTCATTTGAGAACCTTATCGTTTTCTAATTTCAGCAGGTGCGTTTTCAAAGTCAGAATTTCAAATGAATTCTTGAACTCCCTCCTCCGATTGAAAAACTAAATCCGTTGTTGCGCTGCAGCTGTACTGGGTGATATTGTTGTATGGCTTTAGATGGAACAACGATCGGTTGGCTGTAGCCGTAATGAACTGTTGAATGGGCTACTGGAACCGGAGTTCGGTGAGCTTCGTGATAGCTTGCGACTGATCGGTTTTGTATTTTTCGTACTTCGCGTCGCATTTGATCAATGCTTCTCTCAATCGATCGCAGTAAACTTTTAACGCGTCCGGTATTCCCGTGTATATGCCCACGACCACGGCTCGCTGAATCTTCCGTGGCTGCAAACAGCCCTTCCAGCTGATGAAAGCAACGATCTAAGTCTGCCAAGTCCGCCTGTAAATGATTTAAGTTGTTTTCAAAGTGAGCCACTTTGTGAACGTGACTGGCTGCGGCGTGCAGTCTAGAGGTGGCGTAAACCAACGATGCGTATTGCAATGTATTCCGATAGCGCACCGTTTCTTTTGTTAGCAAACGCGATTTCTTTTGAATTTTCTTGGCCGTGTTATCAATCCGGTCGTATGCATCACCCTGAACGGAGGCACCCAACACGAGCACGAAAACAGTAAAAGTAACCGCCATGCAAGTTTTGCTAGCGTTTGTTAAGAAGAACAGATTCATCAGCTTGCTCCTAGACGAATTTCTGGCGGCACTTCATTGCGTCGCCCAAATCGCTTAATTGCAAGAAGTAGGCCAGTTTGGCTCTCAAGCGAGTTGACCAGCCAAATTTAGTTCCGAGTACTGGGGCTTACTTGATTTAAACCTAGGAAAAACGCTTCAGAGTTGTCATTTTCCGGGCTGCGAAAAACTTAAATTTACAACTGTGTTTGGGATTCAAGAGTGCCATCACTTTGATGCACGCGCCGTCAGGTTGAAGCGAAACCGGTCTTATTCTGTGCAGGAATTCGCTTGCATGCGAATCGGGATTGACCCATAAATTGATTCGGGACAAGTTATTGTCTTTGGCAAGGATGCTAACGTAGGTTTGGCTTTCACAAACTAATATTCGCCAGTTAGGTGCAAGGATGCTAGTAGCAATATCACGTATGGTTTCGGAACACGATTCCACTTGGCTCTCGCCCGATTATTCGTATCGCAAGCGACTGTTCTGCCTCTCGTTGCTGATGCCTGCAATAACTATTTGCCTGGCACAATTTGCGATAGCCCAACAAAGCGAAGTATCGATTTTGGTTGCCGAAGATTCGACGACTTCAGCAGCGAGTAACGCTCAGGTCGAACTTCCGCAACCGAGCAGTTCAAAGCCTAGCTTTAATCCGATCCCTGTATCAACTCAACCATTTGCAGTGCCATTGCCACCGTCCACTATGGTGGAAGATTTGGAGAATGCTGCACGTTTTCGATCCTCCACTCAAAACACGCTCATCGCGGCGGCCTCACCGGGTCGAGCTGAACAAGCGAGCGTGTTAACAGAATCTACTACGTTAAGAAATAAGAGTACAGTTAACGGAACATTCACAGCTCGATCGCCGACCGAGTCCGGTCTTCAGCAAGAAGGGTCGTTTGGAAGCTCCCGCGCATCATCCGACTTAAGATTTAATCACGCGAGTAGTGGTGAGACACGAAATCGTTTTGGAGATTTTGGCGCATCTCCAAATTCCAATGCCGCTAGCCGCTTTGCACCCATTTCATCGTCTCAAAATAGCCAGCGACTTCGCGATGAAACTCCAACTAAACCACTCGCTCAACCCGCAAGAAATCATTTTACGCCACCAGTGGTCGTACCTGCCACTGCGGAGCAACCGATTCGAACACCTGCACCTGCGACCGGCAATCAATTGAGTACACCATCCCCTCCGCAAACCAGTAATCGTTTCGCTCCGCCAAGCAGTCAATCGTTGTTATCGCCAATAAATCGTCCACAGCCTTCAACCACATCTGAAAAGTTTGCGAGTCCGGTATCGAGCAGATCGACCTTACAAAACTCATTAGGAGCTCCCAGCCAACTACCCTCCAGCGGCTTCAATTCTCGCAGTGCCGGCGACCGTGGCAAAAGCGCTTCGCCACCGATGATTCGGCGGCAAGCAAGCTCGTCTTCTGCCCAGTCGTTTTCCAATTCACTAAGAAATGGTCAATCGAGTCAGGCGGGTCCTGGACTTTCTTCACAAACTAACCGCTTTGGTAGTCAACCGACACGGCAACCACTAAGAGGGCGACCCATTGAAAATGAGACACGAAATGCGACGTCGAACGGGCAAGCACCGGTCGGTCAGCGCTTTTCTAACGTGGATCGCTCAAGCGACAAAGTAGACCGAAGTTCGATTGATTTTGCGAAACAACAGCTACGTCGTATCCAGGCTGCATCGGTCGGCGAAAGTGGAACTCCTGTTCGATTAATAGAAATGTTTTTAGAACCAGTATCCGGCAGCCAACGAAAACAAATGGTGACCCAGTACTGGGAGACTTACTATGACTTGGCGGCTTTGAAAATAGCCACCTCCTATGAGGATTGGTTGAATTCAATTTCGACTTCTACGAGGGCTGAAACGGGCTTACTGTCGGCAGCACAACAAATGGCAGCCGACGGCCAACTCGCCGCAAAAATTCAATTAGGGAAATCTCAATCTCGCTTACTAGACTTCATGCCCAACCCTCGACCCAACGGCTTTGCACCATTGCCCGCCGATGAGCCTTTAGTGGAGCGATATGTAACCGATTATGAGAAGTATAAACGAGTACGATCGTTGCCATCGAGTTTACGGGGCATTGATCCGATGCTGGCAAGCACACTGAAGTTAATCACTCACCGAGCTGCAACGGTATCGGCGGCCAAAAACGCAGTGGATCAGGCTGGACAAGCCCTGCGCAATCGCCAAATCCCGTTAGCTTCGGCAATCGCAGCGGGAAGGATCTGGCGGGACTCACAGCTTGACATGATTGCGTCAACAGTCAGCTACAATCAAGCGATCTCTGACTTTGTTTTGACGCTTGAGTCGAATCGATCGCCTGAGCAATTGACTGCCTTTATGTTAGGGGCCCCTAAAAGCGATTCGCAATCGAGTGCGGCGCGGTCAAGAACGCAGCCAACACGTAGCGCAGTGCACCCTCAAAGCTGGCCACAAAGTCAGCATCAGATTCGGTAGCGGGCGGGCACTTTCGAATCTAGCTGCCCGATCCTCTCAGTTTTTCGAGATTTGTTGGTAGCCAATCAATTGTTTTTGTGTTGGCCCAGCAAGGGCCAATACGTGACTCCCAAAACACTCTGGGTTGGGAAAGGGCGGTCCAAGGTAGTTACTAATAGGGACTTATTAGACAGAACTTATTAACTATTTTATTGATTTCTTAGAAATCAATTGATAGACTCACCAGAGCCCGCGGACTGCCTGACTGGCACTATCGCCGCAAGCTACCCATACTTACTCAATGTGATTTGTTGGCTCCCCATGAAAATTTACATCAAGCTAGTCGCGTTTTGGCTTTTAGTGATCTTGACTTTACCTTCCTTGGTGTCCGCTCAAGAAACTTTTTTCGTTAGTCCGTCAGGTGACGATTTAGCCGACGGCTCAGAGGACGCACCGTGGCGCACGATGAGATTTGCCTGTGTCCAGCTTTCGCCTGGTGACACTTTGATCGTTGAGGATGGTGAGTATTTGGACGAAGGCACCATTCAGGTTCGCTTCCGCGACCCAGAAACATTTATTTTTTCTCCGCTACTAGGTGATGAAGATCATCGAACAGAGATCCGTAGCAGAAGCGGCAACTCTAAGATATTCGGGGACATTGACATTCGCGGTAGCTTTATTTCCATCATTGGTTTAGAGGTGATTGGCGATGGCGAAAGCAACCCTGCAGGCATTGGCGCTTTTGAGTCAACGGAGATTGGCATATTTAATAATGTGGTTCACAATCACGGCGGCTGCGGAATTCTTATGTTCCAATGTGATTTTGTAGAAATTTCTGACAACACTATCTTTGACAATGCCGGCACAAATCCGTTGCAGCACAGCGGGATATCCATCTTTCAGCCAATCGTTCGCACGCTTGACGGCAACCTTACAGAAGGTGCTCCAATCAGTGAACAGATTTCCCGTCGAATTGGAATTAAGATTCAAGACAACACCTGTTTCGACAATGAGAATTTTGTTCCCAACTCAGCAGGCATTGTTACTGATGGCAATGGAATTATTGTTGACGACTACCTTTACACTCAGGAAAACGACACTCTTTTGGCTGCGTCCGCGGGATTCGGCAGTCCTTTCGGCTTTGCCGGAACTCCCATGATCGACACGGATGAAGACGGAGAATTTGTTCCCTATGCTCGTTGGACGTTAATCGATAATAACGTCGCGTTTCAAAACGGCGGGCGTGGAATTCATAGTTTTCTTGCTACCAAGGTCATCATTAGTCGGAATTTTTGTTTGGGAAATCTACAATCGCAAGCCTTGCAAGATAGTATGTTTCGTAATGACGACGGTGAACTTAATTTTCTCAACAGTGAAATTAGTCTATCTGAATCGGATAACTGTTTTGTCGTACTAAACATAGGGGCTTCATTTGAAGCTGAGAAAGCGGCGGCGAGCGAAGTGTTTTTCTTTTTCGCGCCAGAAAATGGCATTTCAACCAACCACTGGAGAAATAACTTTTTTATTAATACGGCGGATCCGGATGATACGTTATCTGTACTTGGCGCCGAAAGTACGTTGTTGCCGACTCCTTAGCTGATGCGGAGCACGTTAGCTTTGACAGCATGACGAAAACTTTTCAATGGGTTACAATTCATCTTGTAAGCTAACCGGATGACTCCCCCAAAAAAGGCAAGGCATGCCCGAAAAGACGTTTGGTGAAGATCTAGAATTTCTAAAGCAACACCTCGAAACGATTGTGTTGCGAAATACGGAAGGCGCGGCGATTGTCGTCGTGCCAGAGTATCAAGGCCGCACCATGATCTCGACCAATGGCGGTGATCAAGGTAGTAGCTACGGTTTTGTTAATTACGATGCAGTTGAGTCAGACGTTGTAGATCCAAAGATCAATCTGTACGGTGGCGAGGATCGTTTGTGGGTGTCGCCTGAGGGTGGGCAGAACTCAATTTTTTTCGAGCCCGGCGTTGAAATGAGCTTCGACAACTGGCGCACTCCGGCGGAACTTGATTCGGAAGCGTTTGTCGTACAAACTCAGACAGAAAACTCGATCTCAATGACCAAAGACGCTCTATTCACCAATTGGAGTGGTACTAAGTTCAATGTGCAAATTGAACGTTCTGTTGTGCTGCTTGATTCGGCGACTGCAGGTCAAAAATTGGGAGCGGACTTTTCAAAGGTCAAGCTTGTGGCTCACGAAAGCCACAATACATTGATCAATCGCGGCACTACCGCTTGGGCTCCCGAAACGGGCTTGATCGGTTTGTGGATGATTTGCATGAGCAAACCCGGTGCGAAGGTGACTCTGTTCGTGCCTTTTAATTCCAGTTCCGAAGAATCCTTGACCGACGCCGACATCGTTACTGCGAATTACTTTAGTGAACTAGACGAGACGCGTTTGAAGATCGACCGCGACAGCAAGATGGTCTATTTCTTGGGTGACGGTCAGCTACGTAGTAAGTTAGGCATTAACTTTGAACGCGTGACAAATATCATGGGCAGCTGGGACGAAGAGCGACAGGTCTTATCGATTGTTAACTTCAACTTGCCTGATTCGACGCCAGCAAATGGATACAACAACAATTTGTGGGAGATACAAGACGCCCCCTACGCTGGCGATGTGATCAACTGCTACAATGACGGGATCAACGATTCGGGATCAGGGATGGCTGAAGGTGGGTTCTACGAAATGGAAACGATTAGCCCTGCACTTGCGCTATCCCCTGGGGAAGGCTATACCCATATTCAGCGTACACTGCGAATGGAAGGGGATCGAGCCGAACTTTCGGCGGTTGCAGAATCCCTATTTGGGGTAGGTTTGGATCATATCGCAAGCCAATTCAATTCCTAGAAACTGTTATGCGTCTAATATACGACAAGAATTGCTGATAGAAAAACGCACTCTCACCCAGCCTAGAGATGATTTTAATTCTGTAAATTGTTAATTTGACTGGATGGTTGTCTAATACATACACTTTTCTTTTAACCGTCCGTCATCAACGAGCCCAGATATGGTACAGCGACCAAAAAACAATCAATTCAACTGGTTACTAAAATCCTCTGTTGTTTTAGCGTTGGTTGTTAGCTTTGCCGAAACGCTTGTTTCTTCGACGCGAGCCCAAGTCCCTAACGAACAAGACGGGCAAAGCGAATTCAAAGCGATATTTGACGGTGATTTAGAGGGTTGGATTGGTAATGCCAAACTTTGGCGAGTCGAAGACGGTGTGATCATTGGGGAAAGCACCAAGGAAGCACCTTTAAAGCGGAACCAGTTTTTAATCTGGGGGCAAGGAAAGCTAGACGATTTTGAACTGCGTTTAAATTACAGGATTTCCGGCACAGAGAAATCTAACAGTGGTGTGCAAGTCCGTAGCTACTTGGCCTCTGACGGACACTTGTGTGGCTACCAAGCAGATATCGCTCGGAAGGCAGGTATCACCGGTAGCTTGTATTCTGAAAAAACAGGACGTGGCATGTTGTGCTGGCAAGGCAAGTCAGTTGACCTCGCTGGCAATGGCAAACCAACGGAGCTACCCAAAACCGCGGCAACCGCTCAAAAAGTGGACGACTGGAATGAACTTTCGATTGTTGCCACGGGAACTACGATTGTAGTTTCCGTTAACGGCATCGAAACTTCGCGTTTTAACGACACCAGTGACAAAGCCAACTTACAAGGTTTGTTAGGACTGCAGCTACATGCAGGGCCGCCGATGAAAGTTGAGTTCAAAGATATTCGTTTGCGACGATTAAAGTTGCAAGATAAAAAGAAGATCGTGTTTGTCGCTGGCAAGAAGAGCCACGGTTGGAACAAACATGAACACCATGCCGGTTGTCTGTTACTGGAAAAATGCCTAAAAGTGGCCAACAAGGAGACGGGGCTGCCAGTTTTAACTACTGTTTATAAGGACGGTTGGCCGCAGGACCCGACGGCATTCAGCAATGCAGACACGGTGGTTGTGTTTGCCGATGGCGGTAAAAATCATCCATTGCACGTTAATGGCGAGGCATTTGAACACATCATGCGAGAAGGCGTCGGCTTAGTTTGTTTGCACTACGGCGTGGAGGTTCCCAAGGGCGATTCGGGCCAGCGATTTCTCGATTGGATCGGTGGCTATTTTGAGACGGATTGGTCCGTAAACCCACATTGGAAAGCCAATTTTAAAGAGATTCCTGAGCACCCAGTCACCCGCGGTGTGAAGCCTTTTAAATTGCGTGACGAGTGGTACTACCACATGCGGTTCTCCAGCAAGGTGAACGTGACACCTATTCTAAGTGCGTTACCGGGCCCAGACACACTGTCTCGTAAAGATAATCCTCACCACAACAATCCGCACGTTCGAGCGGCTGTTCTTGAAAGAAAAGAACCGCAGCATGTGGCTTGGGCATTTGTTCGCGGCGACGGTAAAGGTCGTGGATTCGGTTTCACGGGAGCCCATTACCACAGCAATTGGGCCAATGACAATTCGCGCAAGGTGGTTTTAAATGCAATCGTCTGGACTGCTAAATTGGAGGTTCCGGAAAACGGAATCGAATCCAAAACGCCGACTGAAGCCGAATTGGAATCGAACCAAGATTATCCTAAGCCTAACACTAACGTTAAAAAGCAGAGACACATTAAAAAGCAAAAGAAAATGGATATTCAAAAGAAAAAAACGGAGCGATGATGATTTTTAAACCTCATAAGCGAAACTTAGTTACCCTCGCTTTGTTACCGTTGGGATTGATCTTTTTGTTTGCTGGCAGTGGCCAAGCAAATGCTCAAGACGCAATTCCTGAAATCGTTGTGCAAGGGCTAAATAACCCCAGCGGTGTGGCAATTCAGCCCAATACAGGGCATGTTTTTGTTGCCGATTCAGGTGCTGGTCGCATTGTGCGTGTAATCGGCGTCAAGGCTGAACCGGTGATTACAAATTTCCCAACCGAAAACTACGGAACCAACCCAACATACAAAATTGGCCCATTGGGGTTGTTGTTTTTGGATGAAGAAACGCTTGTTGTTGGTGGCGGTGGTTTGCCTGACGGTAAGGACCTGCTTCGTGTATTCAAAGTGCCAACTGTGGGTGAAGAACCGATTAAAGCGTCTGAGACATTCGGTAACCCTATTGGGCTTCCAGCTGATGACCCGGAACAGCTGGACGCCAAGCCCGGCGAAGGGGACTTTTATGGACTTGCTCAAGGCAGCAAAGGAATCTTCGTCACCTGCAACGGTGACGATACACAGGGTTGGGTTTCCTTGGCAACTTTAAATCCCAATAAACAAATCAACACCTTCTCGCGGTCCATCGCTACCACAGCTGCTACCGTAGTTGATGCCCCGGTAGCTATTACGATCAGTCCGGAACGCTATTTGGCGATCGGGCAAATGGGGGAGGTCGAAGACATACAAGACTCGTTACTGGTTTTTTACTCGCAGTCCGGCACTAAACTAGGCGTCTATCGCACTGGCTTGAATGACATCACAGGACTCGCTTATGGCCCTCGCCACAATCGCTTGTTCGCACTTGATTTCAATTGGGCCAACCCCAAACGAGGCGGGTTATATAAATTGGTAAAAATGAATAGCGACACAGAATGTGAACCTGTTTTAATGAGCCAACTTGAGAAGCCAACTGCACTTGCTTTTACCCAAACCGGCGATTGCTATATTACATTGGCTGGTTCGGCTAACGGAAAACCAGACGGGAAGCTAATCATCATTCGCCAACTGGACATTGATCCCAATAAATAGACTACGATATGCCAGAGCCTAACAATTCATCCGATAGCCCTCAACCATTCCAACGAGAGGTTGAACAGGATCGTGTTAAAATGGTAATGGTGGCCGATATCGAAGGCCAACTGTCAGGTGGAATTTCAAACGGATTTGACAAGTACTGTGACTTTCGTTCGCTTAACGAGGGCGGTAAAGCCACGCTGACCTCCTGCAAAGATATGAATCTGGGTAGGCGTGTGGTGCTGAAGATGCTCCGCAAAGAACTACAAGACAGCCCGGTCGAATTGCGACGCTTAATCCGCGAGGCTCGGATCACCGCACAACTTGCTCACCCTGCCACGGTGCCGATGTACGAGTTAGGACAGAATGATGTCGGCGATTGGTATTTCGCGATGAAAAAAATAGATGGCTGGACGCTTTTCGAAATCATTGTTGGGCTGGCGCAGCGCAAAGAACAAGTCGAAAAAGACTTTGATTTGAACCGGTTGTTGAATATTCTCACCCAAGTCGGAGAAGCAATGATTTACGCCCATGCGAGAGGCGTGATCCATCGCGACATTAAACCGGAGAACATTATCGTTGGGATGTTTGGCGAGGTAACGTTGATTGATTGGGGGGCAGCGAAGGTTTGGGGTATGCCGAACGACGGTGACGAAACCACCCCGGGTGACCGCGGGGGAACGCCGCTTTATATGTCACCCGAACAAGTCACCGGTAATCGGATGGTTGACGAACGGTCAGACGTCTATAGCCTTGGTGTTGTAATGTACGAAATGCTTTGCCAGCGGGAGCCTTTTCGAGGGGCCGAAATCGCAGACACATTCAATAATATCGTCAACCGAGAACCGAAATCACCCCGCTCGGTCGCACCACATCGTTTCATTCCATTGGCTCTTGAAGAAATTTGCCTGCGAGCGATGCAAAAAAAGCCGGCAGATCGTTTCCAATCAGTCAGCGATTTTGTCGCGGCAATTAACAAGTTTCGTAGCGATGCATTGATGCGAGGCAGTGTCTAAAAGCCATGACGGACTCAAAAGACGATCAGCAACGATTGGCAGCGGTCGAGCAAAAACTTAAACTCTTAGTGTCACTTGGTATCGCTCAGACGACATTATTAATCATTATTCTTGTCCTGATGCTAATAGGCCAAGTATTGCCAAACTGGTCTACGCTGATCATGTTCATTCTGATTGCGGGTTTGGTGAGCTATACGTTTCGCAAGCAACTGCCTAGTATTCTTGGGCATGTCTCGCGGTTTATTTTTAATCAGCTTTCGTCGAATCAAAAAAGCGGGTCCAACAAAGATATATCGTAAGGCGTTTTGCTTTATTTTCGTAGAGGCACTGCTGGCGCATGTCAGACCAAACATTTCCGAAATCCGCTCGATTGCTCAAATCCTTTGATTTTCAAAGAGTCTATGATGGTGATGTGTTTGCGGCGGACGACACACTCGTGATCAAAGCTGTTTCTAACCAAGTTGGCCAGTTACGCCTCGGTTTGTCGGTCAGCCGTAAGGTAGGCAACGCGGTCGTACGAAATCGCTGGAAACGCTGTATTCGTGAGGCTTTTCGCCGACAAAGAGGCGATTTTCCGGTTGGCCTAGATATCGTTATCCGGCCAAAAATGGGGGCTATTTACGATAGCAGAAAAATCGATCTTTCGGTCAACAAACTGCTCGTTCGCGTCCTAAAGAAGCTGAATTAGCCAAGGGCCAGTATGCAATCTGACTCCGAACAACCGGAAACCTCGGCCTGCCGAGAGGCCCCCGTGCCGATTGAGCCACGGTCTGCGCAATCCACTCCCAGGACAAGCTGGCACTTAATCGACGGTGTAATTGGACGAATATGGTCCTTACCAGCCTTGGGATTAATTTCATGCGTTCGCTTCTATCAGATCTGTATAAGCCCCTTTATGCCAGCAGTTTGCCGGTATACGCCAACTTGTAGCAGTTACTTTATTGAGTCTGTTCGAAAGTACGGTGCTATAAAAGGTTTCATCAAGGGCGGTTTGCGAATTTGCCGATGCCACCCATGGGGAGGTTGCGGGCACGACCCGCCTTGATCGCCTTTTCAAGCAAGCTGTCTTTCGAAACACAACTTCCAAGTTGTTCACCCTTGGTACATGAAGCCCAAAAGCTAAATGAACCGATAGACAAAGTCTTCAAATTTCACACTTGAAATTTATTGATTATGCTTACAATCTCAAAGACGAAAAATCGCCGAAAAGTCAAACCGTTTTAGGCTCGCTAGCTGCGAAATCAATGGCATCAAAAAAGTTAACCCGTCGCGACTCTCCCAACGATCCGAAAGTAAATCGGAAACGTAAATCGGGAAGAGTTAGCGCCAGCAAAAAAGGCAGCCGTTCAGCTCCCGACGGTGTTGGCCAGTTTGAGTTGGTCGGCGATAGAGCTGGTGATAAAAACAATGCGCCTCCTCAGGCGTCCGCTTCGCAATTACCTTTCGGTCAGTCAACGAAGTCAAATACTCCAGCCAATACCCCCGAAGGCAGTCTAAGCAGGCAGGTTCATGTTGCTTCGGAACCGGTTTGGGCCAAGTACAGTGACCGTAGACTTTTGGACATGAAGATCTCTGAATTGGGGATCGACTTTCAACAGACCAGCATGGTCAATTTTCGCGATCAATTGCACTACGAACTAAAACAGTTGGGGCTCGTCTTCAAGCCGCATTGTTGGTTTAGTGACGATTGGTTTTCGCCTGATCAAGTGCCCGGGATAGCCATTCCGTTTTACATGGCTCATCGCCGCCTAATGCGATTGGAGCGAAACCAAATGTTAGAAGTCGAAGGCGGAACAAAAGAATGGTGCATGCGAATCATGCGACACGAAGCCGGGCACGCGATCGACACGGCATTTGGACTGCATCGCAAGCGTAACTACAAAGCGACCTTTGGCAGCTATTCCGCACCGTACCCAGAAACGTATGTCCCTAAGCCACGAAGTAAAAAGTTTGTTCTACACTTAGAGCCTTGGTACGCACAAAGCCACCCGGCAGAGGATTTCGCGGAAACGTTTGCGGTTTGGATGACGCCAAATTCGCGATGGCAAAAGAACTATCAAGGCTGGCCAGCACTTAAGAAATTGAAGTTTGTCGATGGAGTGATGGAGCAAATCCGAGGCCAGAAGCCGAAGGTGGTGTCACGAGCCAAAATTGATCCGGTTCACCGTATCGACGTTACCTTGCGAGAGCACTATCAGCAGCGTCAGCAGTTTTATAGTTTAGACGCGTCTAGCATTTTTGATGACGAATTGAAAAAACTGTTCTGCAGTCCAGATGCTCCTCACCAAAATAAAACCGCCGCCAGTTACTTGCGAAGGAACAAAGCTGACTTCTGCAAGGCTGTCGAAAAATGGTCTGGCGAGTATCAGCACAACATCGTGCAGGTGATTCGAGAAATGACTGAACGCTGCCGAGTTCTGAAGCTTTTTTTGCCTATTAACGATGAGAATCTAAAGCAAGAATGCCTGTTGATGATGACGGTGCAAACGATGAACTATCTAAAGCGTCGTCACCGCGTAGCGTTATAACAGTTTAACGACCAGCTGTCGGGGCACCGCTTTCTTCTCATTGTGGGCCGCCTAGTCAAACTAACTAGCAGTGCTAGACTCAGGCTGCCGCTCCATAGGCAGGTCGTGTTCTGATCCTAGTTTTTGAACCTGCTTGCCTCGCATCCATCCAACGACGCAAGCTATTAACGTCTGAACCAACGGCTGATCGGTAAAAAGTAGCAAACGAAATGCAATCATTTTCGCAATTCCCGTTACGGTTCTCTGAACACTTTCTAAGGCGGATACTCCAATCGCCAACCAGATAACGAGTAAGACGCTAACGACCAGTGTGGCGGTGAACCAAATGGATTTTTGTTTGAGCATTGGCCAAATCCATTGGCTCACAATCACCGCGGGGACCAACAATGCCAGCCAGAACAGGTGCACTGAAACTAGTGCATTTGTCGGAGGCAGTCAGCCATGGCTACCACATAACGAATGCAACGCTGGCATCGGCACATGCTGCAACTGTAACGTCCCAAATAACAACGCAGCCCATGCAAACACAAACCCCAATAGACGCAACGCAAAGATTCTCGTTGGGTGTAACCCGGCCAGAATGTTAGTCATGGTTTATCGCTCGTTATAATTTTCCGCTGAAATTTTCATTTGATAAAGTTACGTATTTAAGTAACTAGCTAAAGCTGTCTCGCGCTTGTACGCGTCTCGGCTTTACCGATCCAGCAAAAATAGACGCAGTTGCCCAGCGAAACTTACAATGTTATTTCGCTCACAAGCTGCATGTCATCCACCGTCGAAAATTGGTAACGAGCCAAACTTTTCGCCAATCCATAGGCTAGTTTTCAGAATTTGAATTTGTGGCGTTCGTTTTATGTTGGTCTGCTGGTTGAGTTTTTCGAATTTTTGCCAGCTGTTTTTTTATCGTTTGCAAACGGTTAGCCGCCGCACTAACGACTTGTTCATAACCAGGTTCGCCTGTTCGATCGACGGTCAACTTTTGCAACATCGCCTGGGCCGTGGACAACTCAGCTTCGGTAATCGCTTTTTCGGTCTCGGCAATCTTCGCAATAATCTCCTCTGGGCCTGTCGGCCACTGCAATTTACTAACCAGCAAATCATGACGCTCCTGAGCGGCTTGTTTGACATGCCGGTTCTTTCCAGTTGGGTCAGGATCGGCGGCTAGCAGCAAAAACAACTCGATGGCTTTTTGGTGTTGCCCTAACTTTTCAAGCCCAACTGCCTCTATAAACATCTTTTCGTTGTCGGAATCGGTGCTACTGCTCTTCCCAGATTCTGAACGAGCCAACAGCGTTTTCAGCTTAGACTCATAATATAATTCGGTTGCATTTTCCGACAGCGGGCGATCGGATGTGATAATTGGTTCGAGTAATACACGAGCGTCGGCCCATTTTGCCATTTGTTCCGAAGCGATCATCTGCTGGGCTTGAGCGATAATTTTGCTATCGGATTTGGGTTGCAGCATAAAAAGAATTAACGCCGCAATCAAACACAACAAGACAATTTGAACAGCAGTTCGCTCGAAAAACGAAGTCGAACTGGTCGTTGTGGTTGCAGTTTTCTTCCCTAGCAATCGCCGTGCTTCTGATTTATCTTTTCCCGCGGTAAGCGGATTAAAACCAGAAGTCATTTGAGATACAGCGGCTTGTTTGGTGGCGTCAATGTTCTTAATTTCGTCGAGTGCAATGTTGGTCGCTTGCGCCGAATGAGGACGTTTCCGAGGATCGGGGTCCAGCAATTCGGTGACGATTTGATTCAACCAAATTGGACAGTTCATCACATGAGTGGCGATCGAAGGGACCGGCGAGCTGACTTTGTTTTTGCGCATTCGCCCAAGTGTGTCTGGCTTGTACGGCAATTCACCGCTGAGCATTTCATACAGCATTACACCAAGGGAGTACAAATCTGATTTGTCTGTCGGACCTTCGGTGAATTGTTCGGGAGCCATGTAAGCGGCCAATTCTAGGTCTCGCCGCCGCGGTGCGTCCCAACGACGACGTTTGGATCGATTTAATCGAAAGTCGGTAACTTTAATTTGGTGGTCGTTAGTGACCATGATTTTTTCCGGGGTCAACTTCGAGTGAATCAAATCGTGTTGGTGTAAAAATTGCAGTACCGAACAAATTTGCCGGCCATACTCGACAACTTGATCTGGCGCTAATTTGCCACGGCGCGACAAAATCGCAGCTAGCGATTCACCTTCGACTAATTCCGTAGCAAAGAACACATCCGTTTCCTCGAATCCAGCTCCGTAGACTTGCACTAAGTTCGGATGCCGCAGCTTTTGTAGTTGAGCCACCTCGCGGTCAATTTTGTCGATGGCAGAATCCCATTCGACGGTTGGTGGAATTTTTACGAATTTAATCGCTACATCTCGATTTTGCTCAATTTGCCGCGCATGGAACACGCGATGGCGCCGGTTACGACCGAGCCGTTTTAAGATTTTGAATGGACCAACGGTTTTTCCTTCCATGGCCTGCTCGACTTCTCCAGATTTCGACCGAAAATTCAATCATTTGACGACTCGGTGCTCACAGATTCATCAACATCGTCCAATATTTCGAGACGAAATCGGAGCACTTATACAAAACAAGTTTAAGCTATATCCGATTAAACGTTCGCTACGATTTTTAAAATCCAACTCAATTTTTAAAAGCAAATCAAATCGGCCGACGAATAGCGTGACACACCAGACCATGAAACTAGGCTAGAGCACCTTAGAAATCGCTAAGTTTATCAAACCTAGTAGTTGCAGGTGGTAGTAATTACTGGTCCAGTTGAAAGGCTCTGAGGCTGCGGGCAATTCAATTCGACACGGTGCTCGCATCGACTCTTAAAATTCCATCTAAATCATGAATTCAATCAAGCAAACCAACGAAGTCCGCCCCGGCACCGGATGGCGTCTGAGTAATCAGCATCAGCTGGCAATCGCATTGTTGAGTGCGATTGCAGTGGTCGCTGTAGGGTTGTTTTACGGTTTGTCGGCGTGGCAAGGTGATCACAGCGATATTGACCAATCACAAGCATCACCGGTAACGTTTCGAGTAGATGTAAATCACGCGGCAGTGGGTGAATTGATGGCAGTGCCCAATGTTGGTCCAAAAATGGCTCAGGCAATTGTTGACCATCGCGATCTGAATGGCCAATTTGAGTCGCTTGAGAAATTACAGGAGGTGCCTGGAATCGGCTCCAAAAAGTTAGAACAGTTAAAACTGTATTTGTTGCCGATCGACTAGTTCGGTATTGCAGCCTAAATACAAGTATCTCATTAACGGTATTAACAAGTTATGGTTCCGGTGCTGAGACCCTTTGCTTTTATAGCATTACCGTCGAGTTGTTGCTCAAGTGTTCAATTTCGATCGCAATCAGTTCATCTAAAACTTCGCACGACGTAGGACGCATGAGTGGATCTTTTGCCAACATCTGCTTTGTAAGTGAAGCCAACCGTGGTGGGCACGCAGGCTGGGAAATGATCAAATCTTCCGGAATCACTTCTTGATGTGCGATTTTAAGCGAAGCGACATCTTCACCTGAAATTGGAGGTGCCAGCGCAAGTGAGCGATAGATCATGGCACCCAATGAATACACATCACTTGCAGCACTGGCGCGGTAATCGTCGTCGAAGGTTTCGGGAGCACTGTATCGAGCAGCTTGTACTCGGTCATGCGGTAACCAAGTTTTCTCGCCGAAGGCATGCGATTGGGACCAACCAATCAACGTAGCGCGACCGGTTTTGTTTAGTAGCACATGCGTCGGATCCAGGCCCAAATATGCTCGGTTTTTCTCATGCCCCGCACGGACTCCTTCGGTAATCTGACGTAGCACCCAGAGCACTCGTGTCAGAGGAAGGTACGAGACACGTGAAAAAAGCCGATCTAGAGAACGTCCTTCGATCCACGGTTGCACTAGAAAGAAAGCTGGCCTGTCGAGCTCAGAATCCAATAAACGGATGACGTTCGGATGTAAAATCTGCTCCGTAGCAATCGATTCGCGGCTCAGCCGATCAATCGCGTGGCGCCGATCAAGTCGGTTCAAACCGGGTGTAAGGATCTTAATGACGAAATCATGACGAGCGTCAGCACTTAGTGTTCGCGGAGCTGCGCGGAATGTTTGGTACCAGCGTCCGCCAGTAATTTGCGTACCAAGCCGCCAGCAAGAAATGGTACGGTCTCCACTTTCGTTTCCGTGGTGAGTTTGTTTTGTATGGACTTGCATATTGTCAATCAGGCTTGCGGTTCAAAGGGGCGCTAATTCAATCCTTTGAAACGCCATGTTCTATCCCGGAGTTGTACTGTGACTTATCGGGTAGCTTGACGCGTACGATAAATCGCACGCGACAGATTTCAGGTCGCAACGGAAAAGTCTGACAGCAACGAGCGACATTTTTTGCTCAAGTAAATTCGAGCCTGTAGTACCAGTTAATTGGGTTAGTCGCCTTGTCGACTGGCTGAAGCCGAAGCAAACTAAGCGAATTTATCCGTTTCCGACTCAACCTATCCAACCGATAGCCCTCTGCGGCAATGCACGACAAGTGCGATCGTCGCAACCGATACCGCCAAAATGGACGCCAATCAAAAGCAGCTCTTTTTTTCCGAGTTACAGGTTGGCAGTCTGGACACCTCTACTGAGCCGCGAAGCAAATTAAGTAATCAAATTCGCTAAAAAAGAAGCCCGCAACTGGATTCACCAATGCGGGCTAGAAAGATCTCGGTTGTAAAACCTGAGTGGTCAGGGGCGGGCTCGAACCGCCGACACATGGATTTTCAATCCATTGCTCT
>CAZHCH010000048.1:0-24077 GCA_964530985.1 uncultured Pirellulaceae bacterium
CTTTCATAGTTGTGCATCGACAGCACCATTTGCCTTACGTTATTCACCGACGTCATCTCACGTGCAGCTTGCCGAGTTACTTGAATCGCAGGCAACATTAATCCAATCAACAACACAATAATCGTCCAGATAGTCCCCAGACTACTAAACACGATTCCAACGATCGCCAGCCCCTTGCCACCGACTCGACCTTGGCTCCGGTTGATATCACCCAACCCCATGATTCCCAAAATTAAACCGGGAATTCCCGTAAAGCACATTCCAACAATACTAACCAAACCTAGGATCAAACTGGCAATCGCTTTACCGCTGGTACCGGTACTGCTCGGACTTGCCGTCGGCGGCTGAAAAGGCGCATTCTCTGGTTGACTGAAATCTGGACTATATGACATTGTCGTCTCGCCTAATTTAGAGTTTGAAATACGTGCCTGTTTGGTTACCTAACTCACCAATTGATCTAAGTTAACCGAATGGGTCAAGAACTTTCCTGAAATTCTACGCCCTAGCCAGATACCGTTACTCGTTTGAATACTCCTCCTCTAAAGCCAATCGACTTCGCCTACCTCCCCGGTCGTGAGTTCCACCATCCTTTCTTCGCACCCGTTTCCGCCAGCGAAATACCATTAAAAACCGAGTTTCTTTGGATTCTGGTAATTAACCTGCCGAAAAACCTCGAATCCTGAAGGATTTTAGCCCTTCAACGTATTTTTGAGATTGGCTACAATGCCCCGCTCGAAAGAGACCAAATAACTCACAAACATCTCTAACTGAAAAAGAGTTGTTGCCCGTGAGAGAAGCTACCGCGGACGGAATCAACCGTCCGTATTTTGTTGGAAACCAGATACCGGTAAAAATAACATGTACGCAATCATTGCTGACGGCGGCCGTCAATACAAAGTTCAAAGCGGTCAGATCCTAGAAATCGACTTCCGCACTGTCACCCCAGGCGACGAGCTAAAGTTCGATCGAGTACTCGCGATCTCTAGTGACACTGGATTTAAACTCGGCAAACCAACCGTGGCTGGTGCTTCTGTATCCGCCAAAGTTCTTGGTGAGAGCAAAGGCGAAAAGATCTTCATCCAGAAGTTCCGGCGTCGTAAGAACAGCAAGCGTCGTACTGGCCACCGTCAAAAATACGTCAAAGTACAAATCGGCGATATCGCTGGCTAGGTTTATGGTGCCTAGTACCAATTGACCGCAATCTATCAAGGCCACCAAAATGAGTGGCCTTTTTTCGTGCGCTCTTACCAACAAGCAACGCTTTTGCGCTTTAACTTGACAAACCACACCATCAATCGCCAAGCTGAAACAGCTTTTTCAACGCGTCGATCAGTCCACCATGACGTTCACTAGAGACGTCGGCCTGCAACGACTTCAATGGCGGGTGCAGTATTTTGTTGGTCAGTCGATGAAACGCGACTTCGATTTGTTCCATTTGCTCAGGCGTGACGTCCAAGCGATTTTTGAGCCGTTCTAACTCTACTTCTTTGACTTCATGAGCCTGCTGCTTCAGTTGAGCAATCGTCGCTCCCCCTTCTCGCCGCCGAGCATCATCAAAAAACAATCCGGTTTCCTGTTCGATAATCTTTTGAGCTTTAGGAAAATGACTTTCCCGCCCACGTTGATTTCGCTCACACTCACGTTGCAGATCATCTAGCGTGTACAAATACACGTTTTTCGCATCCGCAATTCGACTGTCAAAATCTCGTGGCACCGCCAAATCTAGGACAAACAAAGACGCTTGCCGACGCTGTTGTTGAGTCGCTTGAAACATCTCTGCCGTAACGACGGGTTGCTCAGCACCGGTCGTAGCGACCACCAAATCCGCTCGTGCCAACTCTTCACTCAGATTGTCCCAATTGCCGACCATGCCATCGAATTCCTGCGCCAGCTCTTGAGCATTACTCTTGGTGCGATTGACAATCACAATGTCCCGACAACCCTCATCGCGAATATAGTTGAGTGTTTCTTTGGCCATCTCTCCAGCGCCAATGACCAACACACGCTTACCTTTGAGCGTTTCAAAGATCTGCTTGGCCAAATCGCATATTGCTACGCTCGGCACGCTGACTCGGCTCGCGTGCAATTCTGTTTCGTTGCTAATCCGCTTCGCAACGCGGATCGCGTTCTGAAAAACCTTATGAATCGCGGATATCGAACTGCGAGATTTAGTTGCGATTTCGTAAGCTCGTTTGACTTGCGAAAGAATCTGTGTTTCGCCGACGACCATGCTATCCATACTGGCCGTTACCGAAAACAAATGCTTAATCGCGTCTTGATCCAAGTACGAGAAAACTTGGTTTTCAATTTCCGAACAACCAACGCCTGACTGGTCCGCCAACAACTGAACCATCTGAGTGCAACTTGGCAGTGCCGCTTTATCCTTGGATGCTGCGTAGAACTCAGTGCGATTACAAGTCGACAACAAAACCGCCTCCGCTTCGGGAAAGTGATCATAAAACGACTTCAAGAACACCGGCACTTTGGATTCTGGAAAAACCAAGCGCTCACGTATTTCGACGTTGGCTAAATTGTGGCTGCAGCCGACTACTTGGAGGTTCATCTTTGCCTCCCATGTAAATCTATGATCGCTGACAACCCATCACGTGACTGAGCTACCGTTGCCTGAACAGTAACCGGCATGTCCATACTCCGTGTAGTAGCAGCGCCGGCTTCGCCGGTCGCGTGCCCAACCACCCAGACAAGCACAAGTTCGAGCAATAAAAACAAGAAGCTACTAACCATCAAATACGCTGCTTTACGACCTTGCTGGGCGGGCTTGTAAACAAAATTGACGGCCACAACTACCAACAACCAAACAAACAGAATCGCCGAAGACCAAATCACCGGACTACTCCAAGCGATCACTGGGCCTTCAAGGCCATTTCGTCGGATCATATTAATCGCAATCCCAGAAACAAAACCCAATCCCATCAGAATCGTGGACGCGATCAACGATCGTTCGCCACAGCGATGCAACCATTCCAATGACGGCAAACGAAAACGAGCCGTTTGTATTTTTTTCTGATCCAATCGTTTGGTCTGCACCAAGTAAATAGCACCGAACATGAAACCAAGACCAACGCTGACGGTGCCAAACATCAACGAAAGACTGTGGACCCAATTCCAACCGGTTTTGGCTTCGCTCACTGTGAACGAATTCTGATCACCCAACACGATACCAACCAATACCAACAACAACACCGACGGCATCACAAACAACCCTACTACCGACTCAAACTTCCGAATTGAAAACCAAAGGTAAGCCACCGCCAACAGCCAAGCCGCTGCATAGCACCAAGCAGTCCAGTTGCTCAGCCAAATCCCTGATTGGTCAATCTCCAACTTGCCCTGGCAAACCATGTAAACCGTATGAGCAAACAGACCAGCGACCGTGAATCCGATTCTCACGATCGGTCGCAGTTTTACCTTCCAGAACAAACGCGACAACTCGACCCCCAGCACAACCAGATAACTGGTAGCAAAACAGGTGACCGAGATTCTATTCAACCAATCCACGATGGACGCCGTTGCTAAATTGTTGTCGTTAAGTGTCGTTCTCATTCTTTGACTTGGCCAACCCATACTTAACCAACTTTTGGTACAGCGTGTTTCGGTTGATTCCGAGTTTTTTGGCGGCTTTGGTCTGTGTGTGATCGCAGCTATCCAAAACTTGGATCAGCATTTCTTTTTCAACTGGGTCGACGATTCGCTTGTACATTTCGGTGTCTTCGGGACTGGACTTGCTCACCTGGCTATACACAAACTCACGAACCAGCCCTTCGTCATCAGTTGGCCGAAACACCGCCGACTGTGCATCCTGAACATCGCCGACCACCGTCTTTGGCAGCAATGCATTGGTTAATTCATCATCATGGGCCAGCACGATCGCACGCTCAATATAGTTTTGCAACTCTCGAACATTGCCGGGAAAAGGGTATCCGATCAACGTTTTCATTGCATCCGGATGGATCTTAATCACATGCTTATTGTTAACTTTGGAATAGTATTTGAGGAAGTGCCATACTAATTCCTCAATGTCCTCAGGGCGGCGGCGCAGCGGTGGCAAATGGAGTGGCAATACGTTCAAGCGCCAGTATAAATCCTCTCGAAAACGATTATCAATTACTTCTTGGCTCAAATCACAATTACTCGCCGCGATCACCCGCACATTGACCTTGATGGTTTCAGTATCTCCAACTCGCTCAAATGCCTGCTCTTGCAGCACCCGCAATAGTTTAACCTGTAACGTCGACGACAGCGAATTGACTTCGTCCAAAAAAATCGTTCCACCATCGGCTGCCTCAAGCCGGCCTGCTCGATCTTGAAACACATCCGTAAACGAACCTTTCACATGGCCGAAGAGTTCACTCTCCAACAACGCCTCGGATAACGCACCACAGTTTAACTTGACAAAAGGCTGATCTTTTCGTTCGCTCAAATCGTGAAGCGCCTCGGCAATCAACTCTTTCCCGGTACCCGTTTCCCCCAAGATCAAAACCGAAGCAGCGCTTTTGGCATACAGCCGCGTCATCTGAAAAACACGCTTCATCAATTCCGACGACCCAATCAAGCTTTTGATCGGCGGCGAATCATCGACGTGTTCAAAGATTAAATCGTGTTCGGGCATTGAATTAGCAGCGAAACAAGTAATGAGGACCAAGTATTTCAATCCGAAACCCGTTGCATGCAAAGCCCAAAACTTCAACCAATGCTCAGTTAATCACCTTCTTTCTGGCCTTCTTTCCAACCCACCAGCTCAAGTACCGATCCGACCGGCGCCAAACCGGATGTTTGGTTTTTGCTACATGTCGCTCAAAGGCAACATCCAATGTTAATTTTTGGCAACATCAGCACCCTGCCCCTTCAAATCCACTTTAACAATTCGCCTTCTACAAACCCAAGGAAATCTCGCAATAGCAACGGCCCAGTAAAAAATCAGCTTGTCCTAAACCGCGATAAGCTCGACCCCGGCACCAACTTTGCATATTTGAGCTTGAACTAGACAAACCAAATCTTCCTCGCCGTGTGTTAAATTTCTGATGCGAACCTCAAACACCCAATCGAATTTCGACAACAAATACAGCGCGAAGATCGTGTGCTTTTCTGTAAGTGTTGTGGCTGTCGTCGTATTTTTGTCAGTGGCCTTTTTTTGGTTTGACGCCACCAATCTTCCATCGAGTAATTCCTCCAGCAACGAAGACCCTCTACCCTACCTCAAAACCGATCAACTAGTTGCCTCGCAAGATCTGATCGCTACGGCATACTCACTGTTGAAAAATACACATATAGAATTTTCCCCAAGTGTGTTTTCGAGCTTCGTCTCCGCAAACTTGAACGCAACCATCAGTCCAGACAACTCGATGTGGCGCTACACCCCCGACGGCTGGAAGGACATTTCAATGGTGTCCAATCAAGCCCAGAGCCCCAAGCCTCTAATAGAGAGGGTTCACCCTGCAATTTGGACTGCGATACTGCTTTTATCTTCTTTGCTGCTGCTGATCATGGCATCCAACGACAAAGAGGTCCGGCGTCTTCTGAGCGCATTGAAGAATCGTAAAAAAAACTAAACAAGCGGTTCTATCCGGAGTAGGTAAATCGCGGTCTAACCGTTACGATATGGGCCACGCCGCGAACCACCCGATGGTGCTTAGATCCGTCGAGAATGCTCGCAACTATATTTCTCCTTTTGTGTCCTACTATGCCTACCGACGACGACAACAACGTTTCCATACGAAAATTAGAACCTTCCGCAGTCTGGAATCATTTCTGCGATCTGAATGCAGTTCCCCGCCCTTCAAAAAAAGAAGAACGTGTTATCGACTTCATGAAGTCGTTCGGCGAATCGCTGAACTTAGACACCAGTGTAGACCACATCGGCAACGTCATCATTCGCAAGCCAGCCACCGCCAAGAAAGAACAATCGAGAACCATTGTCTTGCAATCGCACTTAGACATGGTGCATCAAAAAAACGCCGACACCGAATTTGATTTCGATTCGCAGGGGATTCAAATGCGAATCGAAGACGATTGGGTCAAAGCCAACGGTACAACACTCGGCGCGGACAACGGCTTGGGCGTTGCTGCCAGCATGGCTGTACTCGCCTCGACCGACATTGAGCATCCACCCATCGAAGCATTATTCACCATTGACGAAGAAACTGGCATGACTGGTGCCAAAGAATTAAAAGCAGGCCAATTGACAGGCCAAATCATGCTGAACCTAGACACCGAAGAAGACGACGAACTGACGATCGGCTGCGCGGGTGGCGTGGACATCATCGCCTCTGGTTCTTACGCTCCCGATACTCTACCCGATAATCGTCAGTGCTTTCAAATTTCTGTTCACGGTTTAACCGGCGGTCACTCCGGAATCGACATCCACCGCGGTCGCGGTAACGCGAACAAGATCATGAACTGGCTGATCCTATTAGCCGCCGAAAACAATCAAGCCCGAATAATTTCAATCAATGGTGGTGGACTACGAAATGCGATTCCAAGAGAATCAGTCGCCGTGGTTAGCGTTCCCGATGGCTGTTCCTTGCCGGACCAAGCGTGGTTCAAAACCGAAGTTGGAAACCTCATCACTGAAAACCTGACTACCGATCCAAACTTGGAGATCGTTTGCGAACCTGTCAAACAATCGTCGTCTGCAGTTCCCGAGTCGCTACAAACTAGTTTGACCGCAGCCTTGTTCGGGGTCATCAGCGGAATCGAACGAATGAGCCCTAGTATTGAGGGCTTGGTCCAGACGTCAAACAATTTGGCTCGAGTGGTCGTTGGAGACGGGCAATTTACCGTGGATTGCCTGACACGTAGCAGCATAGACAACCAACGTAAACAGTTGGCTCGTTCCATCGCGACGGTCTTAAAAACCACAGGAGCATCGATAGTACTGGATGGTGACTATCCGGGCTGGGAACCCAAACCTGATTCCGATATCGTGCGCTTGATGCAAACGCTGTACGAAGAAATGTTCAACGACAAGCCTAACGTTGCCGCCTGCCATGCCGGGCTTGAATGTGGCCTGCTTGGCAAAAACTATCCTGACATGCAGATGATCAGCTTCGGCCCAACCATTCGTGGGGCTCACTCGCCTGATGAACGAGCTTCTATCTCCAGCACACAAAAGTTCTGGAAGTACCTCGTGGCAACACTTGCGAAAATCTAAAACACAATCGTCTTGGCCAAAAACAATGTACCTTGACGATTCCGATTTTGAGTTCAACGACGATACCAACAGCAACTCCGCAGACGGATCGTCATGCGTGTGCGAACACTGCGGAGAAGAATTCTCGATCGATATTGACGTCAGCCAAGGTGCCTTTCAGCAATTTGTTCAAGACTGTCCAGTTTGTTGAAACCCCCAATTGATCTCGGTCGAGATCGATAACGACGGCAACGCCTATGCGTTCGCAAGAAATGAAAATTAATTATCGCATGTCCAACAAACTATTTTAGAATCTGCCCTTCGAACTGACGTATGCGATCTCGCATGCGTTCGATGCGCTGCATCATTCGAGCCTCGATACCTTGGCCAAACATGTCACCACCAAAGATCTCTTCGCCAAAGATGTCGTTAGGCGCAATTTCTGGCAGCTGTAGGTTCCGACCGTTGAACAAACCTTGCCCCTGATTCGCTACATTGGCTTGTCGTCGCTCGGGCGTGACGACAACCGACATTTCTTTACCGCCTCGAATCAGCGCCAAAGAGAGACTGGCGCCCGCTTCGCCGGCAGCTTGCACTGCATGAATTAAATCCGCTTGGCTCGCCAATTGTTTTTCATCTGCAAACAACAAAATGTCATGCTCTTGGACGCCCGCTTGAGCTGCAGGTGATCCTGGTGTCACGTAGGCAACCATCAAACCAGAGTCCAAGTTCAACTGACTTGCTACCGCTGGGTGGATCGCAGTACTTCCAACTCCAATCGAGAACGAAACCGCCTTCGGTATAATCTGCGGCTGAATACCTGGAACTTGCAACAAGCCCTCGAAGCCCGGAACGTCCAAGTTTAGATTTTGATCATCATTTAAATCAAATTCTTGCCGTTGACCATCAGGCCCAATCACAATCGCCTTGCCACTTTGTTCGGTTTTTCGCTGTCCGTTTTGATCGACGCTGCTAAAGGACTTACGAATGATGATACTGCTACCGTTGCCTCCGAAGACCTGAGGGGTTTCAGCTGGGACTACACTTGGCGCCGGATCTTCCACACTCTGTGCAGGAATCAGATTCCCCGTCACCTGTTTGCCATCTCCATCTACGATCTCGATTTGCGCGTGACAAAGTTGACTATTTACGAAAACAATTGCGACAATCGCAACAATAAAGTTCCGAACAAAGCGTTTCATAATTATCTCCGAAAGAAAATCTACCTAACTGCACAAGTTGTGTTTTGTAAGAATCGAGCAATTCATAATCGAACTGACTCGTTACTACGGCCTAATATTTTACACGGCCGAGACTATGTGGCAAACAAAAATTTGCAACTGACATGGCTTGACGTTTGATACAAAAACCCGATGCACTATCCAAAAAAAGCAGTTTGATTGCTCAAACTGCTTTTCTCGGGAAAGCTGAAATCAAATTTCAGATGTATATTGTTTTGATTCGTACTACCAGATTAGACGAACCAACTTGTCAGCAATTACAAAATTCAAAATTAACATCGACGGCATTTTGTCGACAGATTACTTGAGGTTAGTAGGAGCTGCAGCAGTACGAGTATTAAGTGCTTGTGAAACTAAACTTGTCAAATCCAATCGACGATGGAAAACCACGCCTCGGTTGACACCTCGAATAACTTCTTCTCGATTGTTCGGATCGATGCTCGAACTGTCGAAACGCATCACCAAAGACAAACCGTGCTCTTTGGCCAAGCTTTCTACGATGGCTTGCATCTCTTGATAAGTCTCGTAGTACACTTGTGCTTCACGGCTGAGCAATTCTGCTTCGGTTTGCCGGGCGGTGGTGCGAAGTTTCGCGTGCTGTTGCTCAATATCCGCTTCCATTTGATTGCGTTGCGGACCAGCATCCATATCTCGTACTTTGATGACTTCCTTCTTCAGCAGATCCTGCTGAGCAATCAGATGAGCCTTGAATTTGTCGGCTTCAGCCTTGATTGCTTTTACTTTATTGTCAAACGAAGTATTCTCTTTGAATACTTTTGCGACATCCAAAATCGCTATGCGACCCGTTTCTTGAGCAAGTACGGCTGAAGGGGCAAAGGCAACAATAATAGCGACAACAAAAGCTACTCGTTTAATGATGGTCGATTTCACGACACGTCCTCCTTGACGGAACATCTTTGAAAATGTTTGGGTTGTTTTAAAATATGTTTAACAAACGATCCATCGCTTGTTGTCGGTTGCTGTAAGCAGATGATATGCCAACAACAAAATTTTAATGCTTGAAACTCAACTCAACTTACCTGCAACCATTCGAACCGCGTAATTTAGGTTCCACCACTCTAGTAAAAGAGTGACGCTGCCGAATTGGTTGGCTGGCACAAACATCACCTGTGTAAAATTTTCAAATGCCGTTGTAAGGATTACTCGGAACCCAATCAACATTGGTTCTCGAATTTTCCGATATCCCGCTGATGGTGCTAGCGTTAACAGGTAGAAAACGATGGCCTAGGGTACGTAGTTCTCGGCGTTTAAGATAAATTTCTTGCACATCGGTTTCCTATCAATCCATCAGAATGAATCCGCCTACCCTGACACCAATTCACTAGGGAAGCGTGGAATACAAAGCTTCGGTTCAAGGATGAGTCGTCCCAATTTCTTGCTCGCCCGCGTCACTTGGTCGCCAATACTGACCGTATGCGCAATTATCACTGGTTCCTTGCTGGCTGCTTGCGTCTCGACGCCAGTCTGCGGTGATGAAACGGTCGCTCGAGAACCGCTACCAAAGTCATGGCAAGCTGACGCCGAACTAACGGATGTGTTTTTCGCTGATGAAAATCTGGGTTGGGTCGTCGGAGAATCCGGCACCATCTTACGAACTCGCGATGGTGGAAACACTTGGAATACTAAAACCAACACTAATTCATTTCGAAAAGACACCGTCCAACTGCAACAAAAATTCCACAACCTGCAACGCGGTCAATTCACGGACTCGACTGGGATCACAGGCCAGCAACCAGCGACTTCACCAATCACCTGCCGTTTAAACTCAGTACACTTCGTTGACGCCAATCAAGGCTGGGCAGTCGGCGGATTCAAGTTGCCCTACATCAACCGAACCCAAGCAGTCATCGTACACACTCGCGATGGCGGGATTACCTGGCAGTCAATCGAAAATCTCGCCATCCCGCGACTGCGAAAAATCGAATTCTCTACCCCTCGACGCGCAATCGCGTACGGTGATTCCGGTAATGTATTCACTGGCGGAATTTTTGAAACCAGCGACGCTGGCAGGTCTTGGTCCGCTATTTGGCGACAAACAGATGTTGCATGGTTGGATGCCGACCAAACCAAAGACCACTTCGTCACGATCAATGATGTAGGAAATCTTGGCCATTACGATAGTGGCCAATACGAAGATGCCGTTTTAATAGGTAATCGAGCGACAAACAAAATAAATTTCCGCTGCGTCAAAATGGTCAACGCCAACCTTGGCGTGGCGGTAGGCAATCACGGTAGCCTATTTAAAACCGACAACGGCGGCCTGTCATGGCAACGCGTGCCAACCGACTCAACTCATCCGCAACTGGCCAACTTTGATTGGCGAACCGCTGTCGTTGTCGACCAAAAAATCGTAGTTGCTGGCTTTCCAGGGTCAGCAATCGCAACGCTAGACTTGAAATCAAATCAACTTTCGATCGCCAAAACACCCGTTCGAACCAAACTCAACCGCTTGTTTTTCTTAAACAGCAATCTTGGTTGGGCCGTCGGAGATTTTGGTGTGGTGCTAAAAACGACCGACGCGGGTGCTACCTGGAAACGCCTACGCGGCAACACTCGAAGCCTTGCAATGTTAGTCGTTGCCCCTCAAGCCAACCAAGTACCTGTTGAACTACTCGCTCGCTACGCATTCGAAAGCAATCGAAACTGTGGCGTGCTAGTACTTCAAGACACCAACGCAGCTTTCGAATCGGCCCGACAAGCATCAAGTCGATTGGGCACTTGCTACCACGAACTAATCCAGCCCGTCTCAGGCACCGGCGAAACCCTTGACCCTGAAACAATCGTTGCAAAACTCGTCCGCGACATCCGAACCTTCAAACCTGCCGTCGTGGTCAGCCAAGCCGCCCAATCCTATTCGAAAGACCTCAACGATCCGTTTCAACAAATCAGCCTCGCAGTCAAACTCGCCGCCTCTCCCGACGCATATCCCGAGGATGCCGCACTTGGTTTGACCGTCCACCGAGTCAGCCGATTTGTCGTCCAAGATCCAATCGGGCCAATTCAATTCAAACCAGAACGGATGTTGATCCAATCCGGACAGCAGCTACAAGACCAAGTCGCGTTTAGTCGCTCACTATTGGGCGAACCGACTATCGACTTAGCACCGGATCACTATCGAATCATGCAATCCACAACGACGACAGCTAAAAACGCAGCTGACCTGTTGGCGGGCCTTCCCTCGCATCTGCTGCCAAATCGACTAGGCAAGTCGCTACAACAAAGCAACCTAGCAGACATCCGCTTTGCAAATCGAAGTGCGAAAATGCTAAAGGACTTTGCCAATTTTAGAATCAATACTCGACAAGACCTAACCGTTTGGCGTCAACAACTACAGCAGTTTTTAAACTCTATGGAAGTCGATATTCACAATGGCGGCAATTGGATGTTGCGATTAATCGAGCAATACCACGCGCAAGGTCAAGCCGAATTGGCAGTGCAAGCTGCTGAGTTGATGATTGGGCGATTTCCAAACAGTCCCTACTCAATCGCAGTAACCACCTGGTTAGCCAATCAATACACCAGTGTAGAACTTGGCAAACTCGCTTTCAATCAGCGAGTTACTTGGGACTTACTGCAAGCCGACGGATCACCGAGCCAGTCGACACAAAACCAAGAACGATTTGCAACTAGACCGCAAACGACCATTGACGGCGGTGTAAAAACACTAACTTGGCAACCAATTCAACCAACCATCCAACGCAAATCCAGCCCAGCGCAGAACGATACCGACAATCCCGCGATCGCCCTGGCCAGTGCCAACGAATCCACTACGATCCAGACGCAGACGCTACCCAGCCATCGACCGGAGTTTTATCTTCAACGACTCCAGCGATCAACTCGACTGTTATCATCTGTTGGCCAACGCGATCCAGACTTTGCCGCTGGCCCCTACTGTCAATGGCTCGAAGTTCAACTCGCTCGACAGCTAAACGAAATCAGCCCAAACACCATCAAATCATTACCGAATCGCTATCAAAAGCTGATTGCTGGTCAAGGACCTTTGCGTCGAAGCATTGCCGAAAAAGTAAATCACGAACTGACACTAATCGACAGTGAAGCCGAAACTTCTCCGGAGTTAGCTCAGCCAACCGTTTCGAACTGCATCGTGATAAAAGATCGCCCCCACTTGGACGGTCGGCTCAATGAACCGTGTTGGCAATCAGCACATGCGATCCCAGTTTTAATTGCTACCAACGACAACCACCGAGGCGTCAATCAGCCGCAAGCACAAATTCAATTTTGCCGAGACGCCGACCATTTATACATCTCGATCGCGTGCCAGAAACTACCCAACCACACCTACAAATCGAACAACAAAGTTCGTGTTCGTGATAACCAAGTCAACAATGCGGACCATGTATCGATTCAATTGGATCTGGACCGAGACTACGATACCGGCTTCCATTTTTTGGTCGATCACCAAGGCAATGCAAGAGAATCGTGCGATGCTTTCCAGAGCTGGAACCCTGATTGGTTCGTCGCCAACAGCGAAACCGAATCGCTCTGGATGGTCGAAGCAGCGATTCCGCTGTCGGCCATCAGTCCAACAAAAATCCGCCCCGGCGACCAATGGCACGTACGATCCTCTCGCCACACATTATCCAGTCGAACCGATAGCTTGAAAAAAAATACTGCTCGAACCCAATCAATATTTTTGCATCGCCCACTACCCCAGCTCGAAAACATCCTTGCATTTTAAGCGATTATTTATTGAGTCACCGAGCGATAGCCCACGGTTACCTTTTGAGCCGCCCAGCGATAGCTCACGGTTATTCACAGTACCGCCTCTAGGCAAAAACCCCAGCTCAAGCAAACATTACAAACAAATAAATTCGATTCCCTTCGGTCACCCACTGGCTGATTCGTCGTTTTTCGATCGCAATTTCCACATCGCGACAATTCCAAACGCAGGCCCAACTGCCAAACCCGCCATGACGATCGGCCAGCCACAATAGCCAGCTACGACTGGGGTAACTTGGACGGTCAATATGGTCAGCGCAAACCCCAGAGCAGTTTGTAACGTCATCACGCTTCCCGCTTGGTCTGGCGGTGAAAAGTCGGCGATCAACGCTGAAAACTGCGCGGAATCTGGAACGATTGCCAGCCCCCAAAAAACCGCCACCAACGACAACAACCACACCGGTCCATCGTAACAACACCCAAACGCGATGGCCGAAAGCCCGCTCAACGCCATCGCGACGATCGCCAACTCGGCTTTTCCAATTCGATCGGCCACCCAACCGGCAATCGCCGATGCTAAACCGCCGGCAGCAATCGCAACGAACGTCACCAACCGGGCCCACTGTCCTGCCTCGTCAATTTTATCAGCGAACGCCGCCGTCAATGCGACACCCAACCACGCCCACATCGCATACAGTTCGAACATGTGTCCAAAGTAACCGCAGTAGGCGGCGCGGATTTTCCGATCGCGCCATACCAAATTCAATACACCCGAGTTAAACCCCGCCGCAGCTCGGTGGTGTGGCCCGAGCCGTACAAATACCATCAACAAACCACCAGCACCCGCCAGCAGACTAGCGATCGAAACCGTCGTTCGCCAATCCGCTCCGCCGAAAAAAGCAACCAAGTGCGACGAAGCGGATCCGATCGTCAAACCACCCACTAACAACCCAACCAAAAACCCTCGATCTTTAACTCCCCAACCCACCGCCAGCTTCATACCCACCGGATACACGCCCGCCATTAAAACGCCAGTGACCAGTCGCAACGCAATCGCCACCACCCCTCCAGGCTCAGCAACCAACAACCCGGCATTCATTCCCGCCGCGGCAATAGCGCTACCACCCAACACCAAGCGTGGATCCAGTCGATCGGCCACACCGGTGATCGCTACTACCAACGCACCCAAAACAAATCCTGCTTGAACCGCCGATGCCAACGCCGCTTGAGCAAACGCGGAGATTTCATGTTCTCGATTCAGGTCCGCCAAAATCGCGGACGAAATGAACCACAGGCTCAACACCATCGACTGGACAAGAATTAAAAGCAGAACCGAGCAAACTTTTTGGCTCACGCGACCGCCTCGGCAATGGCTTTTGATAGTTCATCGCAAATCAGGCTAGGATCTTCGATACCAACCGACAACCGGAAAAAGCCTTCGTCAATTCCGATTGCTTTTCGCTCTAATTCCGTCAAACCACGGTGCGACGATGAAGCGGGATGAGAAAGCGTCGTTGCCACGTCACCCAAGGTGGGCGCAAAGGGTATCTGAGGCGCCGCTTTAATCAACGCGTTGGCGGCAGCCCGTCCACCTCGAATGACAAAGCTGACCATATTCCCAAAGTTCTGACCCAAAGCCTGCTTCGCTCGCTCATGATCGGGATGGTCATTTCGCCCGGGATACAACACGCTAGCCACACCCGGTATTTCGGACAGAAAATCAGCGATCTTCATTGCGTTGGACTGCGCACGATCAAATCTCAATTCAAACGAATGCAGCCCTCGCTCAGCCAACCAACAATCAAACGGACTAGGCGTGAATCCCCAGGTAACCGCCGTGTCATAAATGCATTTTTGATGTTCTGCGTTTTTCGCAGCAACATAGCCCAGCGTTACATCCGAGTGACCACCCATCAACTTGGTTACCGAATGAATCACCACATCGGCACCATATTCATAAGGCGAAAAACCGATCGGCGTGGTGAACGTATTATCAATCACTAGCAATATATTTTCCTGCTGTGCCAATTTTGAAATGGCCACGACGTCCGCGATACGAAGCGTCGGATTGGCGACGACTTCGAACATTAGCATTTTCGTATCAGAAGTGACCGCAGCAGCAATCGCTTGATCGTCAGTTGGATCTACGAACGTGGTACTGATTCCCATTTTCGGCAGGTCATGTTTCAACATTCGCCACGTTCGACCGTACAGTTGATCGCTGGCAACAATGTGATCGCCTTGTTTTAGCAAAGCCAGCATCGTGGTTGAAATCGCCGCCATACCAGAACTGGTGATGATACCGCCAGTAGCATTTTCAAGCGCATCAATCTTGCTTGCCAAAACGCTAGAATTCGGATGGCCTTCACGAGCGTACGTGTACCCGTCGACGTCGCCTTCGTATTGTGCATCCAGTTGATCGGCGGACGCCGAAGAGTAAACCACCGACGGATAAATCGGCGTAACAACGGGCTGGCTGATCGACGCTGGCATTGGCGTGCGTCGTACGATCGATTTTTTAGATGAAGCCATTGGGCAATCTGAAATACGTTTGAAAAATTGAAACCATGATTCGCTCAAACCCGTGCAGCGATCTCTTGCAGAACGACAACTTCGGCCGGTCGCTCACCACAACGCGATCGAAGATGCTCGTTAAGATTGCATCATTGTATCCGAGCGACGATTGCTTCCAAACCATAGCAAGGCTAAAGCATTTTGACTTCGGATCGACAATGCATACGAGCTAAACTGGATCGCCGATCAGCCTGCCCTAAAAAAATCTTTGAATTTTCTAATTTGCTTTGCAATAGTCTCATCGGCAAGCAGAACACTCTGCAATGCAAAGCTAAAAATTCCGGAGATTCAGATGATTCAAAAACTAACCGAAGATTTCGCTGGCCACTCCAAGCTATGGTCTCGACATTTCCAACAAAACTTAAGCCACATGGACCACGTTCCATGGGAGACCGATGTTGATATCCCACCGCATCAATCCGAGACGATTGGTCGTTCGATCGCAACTTTTCAGTTAGGCGAAAACTCCGAAGGCGGAACTTTCAAACGCTCCGGTCGGGAATACGCCGAAGAAACCGGCGACCACGAATACTTGAATGCTCTGGACATGTTTATTAAGGAAGAAAACAGACACTCCGATGTGTTGGGCCGATTCATGGACCGCCAATCGATTCCGAAACTCGAAAAAGAATGGACCGATTCAACCTTTCGTTTCATTCGAAAAATTGCGGGTCTCAACGTTTGTATTTCAGTCCTGCTGACTGCGGAAATCATTGCGTCGGTTTACTATCGAGCATTAGGCCGCGCGACCGATTCGCCGGTGCTGCTATCGATCTGCGAACAAATTCTAACCGATGAATCACACCATCTCGTTTTCCAGGCCAGTACGTTAACCAAGCAACGAAGAAACTGGTCTCGACTTCGCTGCTGGGCTTTCAATCAACTGCAACGAATACTAATGGCCGGTACCATTTGTGTCGTTTGGTTTGAACACGGTGCCGTCTACCAAGCTGGCGGATACAGCTTTTCAAAAATGGCTTCAGAAACTTGGACCAGCCTGGAAAATGTACTTCGAATAATCAACCACGGTGTCGAAGGTCGACTGCCAACACCAAGCGACACAATTCTTCCGAAGGAAAATTGGTTAACCGTGCCGTTAGGGAAGTGAGACGTTTAGCTAATTTTCAAATCAAATCCGAACCACGATTTCGTCCAACGGTTGGCGGATTTTCTTCTGATGCTGTGTAACATCATCGCTAGACCGGTAGCCCACTGGTAACACCAACACTGACCGCAGATTTTGGCTTTTTAAATCTAACACCTCGTCGTATTTGTCCGGCATAAAACCTTCCATCGGACAAGTATCGATCTTCATCTCCGCTGCAGCCGCCAACAACGTACCCATCAAAATATAAGCTTGCTTCGCACCCCATCGATAAAGCTCTTCAGGTGACAGCTTGCCAATCGTACCCAACATCGTATCTCGGTAAACGTCCATCTCTCCAGCTTCGAGCCCACGCTCTTTTTCGATCCGATCCGAAAAAGCACGGATATAGTCCGCATTTACATCGGTTCGAACGGCGATCACAATCACATGCGAGGCATCAGCGACTTGTTGTTGATTGTAAGAGTGAGGCACCAGTTGGTTTTGCAGATCTTGATTTTGGATCACCAACAATTTGTATGGCTGCAAACCGTACGAAGAAGCCGTCAAATTCCCTGCTTCCAGCAATTCGGTAAGCTGAGCATCGGTGATCGACCGTTGGGCGTCAAATTTTTTGGTCGCGTATCGCCAGCGAAGAGATTCGAGTGTATTCATTATCGTGTATCGATCGATTGGGTTTTAGTTCGTTTTACCGTTGGTTCATTCGTCATGTCCTAGAAGCAGCTATTGTCGTCTTTGGCTCTGCGAAAGACAACCTTTGACCACAGCATTGCCCGGATCCACTCCGTAGGATGGGCACTCTTACTCTTGCCCGTCATCGTAAGGTTCTTAGAAATGGATTTAACGCTAAGTCGCAAGGGCGCAAAGAACGTGTGCGAATAACTCATTGCGGCTTGGCGTTAGTTTTGTCTTTCAGAGCAAAGCCCTTCCAACAACTACTTCGCATCAGCTTCCACGCAGAACAAGTGCTTTTCCCCACGAATGAAAAGTTGGCCGTCAACAGGAGCGGGTGTAGCATCAACGCCTTCTCCGACAGAGTTCACGCTAACGATTTCAAATTCTTCCGCGTCTTTGATAACAACCGTCGTGCCACTGCGGCCGGTCAAATAAACATGGCCGTTGGCGACAACCGGTGAGGCGTACGTACTATTGATTTTCGATACGCGCGTGGCTTCAAAAAACGGCTCGCCAGTTTTTACATTGTAACAAGACACGATACCGGTCTTGGCTTTATAAAAGAACAAACGATTTCCAGACAAAACCGGCGACCCAATATCCGGCGTGTTTTTGTGAAGCGTCCAAGCAACTTTATCCGTGCCTTCGATGTCGCCAGTGCCATCCACCTTGAACGCACCCATGAACGAACCACCTCGCCCACTGGCCAAAACCACCATGTCCTCAAACTTGACTGGCGACGCGACGGGGCGCATGACCTGCCCGCCACACGACCACAACAATTCGCCTGTTTCCAAATCATAAGCTCGGACTTTATTTTGGCCAGTCGCGACGACCTGACTACGACCACCTTGCTGGACAACCATTGGAGTCCCCCAGTTACTCGGTTCGTCTCGTTTTACTTCCCAAACCACTTCGCCAGTCGTTTTATTGAACGCGTACAACATCGATTGACCCTCGTGGTCATGAGGCACCACTAACTTGTCGCCCGCCAAAACTGGCGAACTACCTTCTCCAAAACCAGCACGAGTCGTCATTGGCTCAAACTTGTCATATTTCCAGACGAGGTCGCCGTCGAGCGAATAGCAAAATAGACCGCGACTGCCAAAGTGAGCATAAACGTGTTTGCCATCGGTACAGGGAGACGCCGCCGCATAATTACTAGTTCCGTGAACGCCTTCATGCGGAACGGTTTTGATCGCGGTTTTGCTCCACAATAGATCGCCATTGTCGCGATTGAAACACAACAACTGAAACGCCGTTTCTTTGGTTGGCTTGGAACGACCGCCTCGTTGGCGTTTGCGTTTGCCCTGAGGTCGACCGCTTGGTTGCCCGGTAACGTTCGCCTCGCCTTCGGTCACAGCCGTGACGATAAACACTTTGTCTTGCCAAATCACGGGCGACCCCGATCCCTTACCTTCGATCGCAACTTTCCATTTAATGTTCTTTTCACCGTCCCACTCGATCGGCGGCTTAGCGGTTTCAGAAACTCCATTGCCCGAAGGGCCTCGCCAATGCGACCAATTCTCTTGAGCCACCGCGGCCGTCGACAACAAACACATACAGATCAGAAACAGAATTCGGTTCATTGGGTGACTCGGCCAGAAATGAAGTTCAGTAAAATCGGTCGCTGTATTTTATTCGTTCAACCGCCTTATACGCCAGTACGAATCTCAAATCTGTGTGTCTTTAATTACCGACAAGTTCGCGTCGGAATTCGATTGAGGTATCTAAACAAACCAAAATACAAGCTCGACGCGCTAGCGAGTGCATCGGGCAATCACTAAAAAGATGCACTTGCTTGCGCTGCGAGCTTGTATTCAAACCCGCCCATTAAAACTTACGTGTCGCACTAATTCGTTTACCGCTCGGATCGACTTCCATGATCTTGACCTTCGTCACGTCCCCCACCGAAACAAACTCGTTGGGATCCTGCACAAACTGATCCGCCAACTGCGAGATATGAATCAACGCATCTTGATGGACGCCGATATCAATGAAGGCACCAAAATGAGTTACGTTCGTAATCACGCCTTCCAATACCATGCCCGCTTTCAAATCGCTGACTGAGTTGACTTTTTCATTGAACTTGACGGCTTTGAATTCATCTCGCGGGTCACGACCGGGCTTGCCGAGTTCTGCGATAATGTCCTGGATGGTCGGTTCGCCAAAGCGATCGCTAACAAAATCACTGGCCGTTAGTTTGCCGCTGAGCGACGCGTTTCCGACCAAAGTTTTCAAATCGGCTTTCAAATGTTTAGCCATCAGCTTGGCCACCGCATAGCTTTCAGGATGAACCGCAGAATTATCCAACGGCTGACTGCCGCCACGAATCCGCAAAAAACCAGCCGCTTGTTCAAAGGCTTTCTTGCCAAGCTTGGACACGGACAGCAATTCACTTCGCTTACTGAAACGGCCGTTGTCGTTTCGATAATTGACAATGTTTTCAGCCAACTTCGGGCCAATGCCTGCCACGTAAGACAATAGCGGTGCGCTGGCCATGTTCAAATCAACGCCAACGTGGTTGACGCAAGATTCTACGATTCGATCGAGACACTTTTTCAACTTCGGTTGATTCACATCGTGCTGATACTGCCCAACTCCGATTGACTTGGGATCCGACTTGACCAGCTCCGCCAACGGATCTTGTAAACGCCGAGCAATACTGATTGCCCCACGAACCGTGATATCGAGATCCGGAAACTCTTTTACGGCAATATCGCTGGCCGAGTAAATTGATGCGCCAGCTTCACTGACCATCACGCTGGCAGCGGTTAGTTGGTTGTCTTTAATTAGCTTGCCAACAAAGGCGTCCGTTTCACGCGAGGCGGTTCCGTTACCGATCGCAATCAATTCGACTCGGTGCTTTTTGATCAACTTCAACAACACTTGCCCAGCGCCTTGCGTATCATTTTTAGGGGCGGTCGGATAGATCGTCGCGTTTTCTAAAAACTGCCCCGTGGCATCAACAACCGCAACCTTGCAGCCGGTGCGAAAACCCGGATCAATGCCGATCGTAACTTTCGGACCAGCCGGAGCCGCCATCAATAGCTTCTCCAAATTCTTGGCAAACACCTCGATCGCCGCTTCGTCTGCATCTTTTTTAAGTTGTTGAATAACGGTCGATTCAGTGGCCGGCATTAGCAAGCGAGTAAAACAGTCTTCGGCGGCAACAAGCAGATCCTTAAAAAATTCAAACTCGCGATTGGTCACTAATCGCCGCTTCAAATCCGAAATCTCGCGATCTCCGTCAAAGTCCAGACCAACTCGCAAAATCCCTTCGCTACTGCCCCGCAACATCGCCAACACTCGGTGGCCCGGAATCCGCGACACCGATTCTTCGCGATCAAAATACTGCTCGAACTTGTCCGCCCCGTCTGCCGTTTTCTTTCCACGTTTGACTTTCGAAACCACTCGACCGAACTTCATCGCTTTATCCAGCAACCACTGTCGAGTTTCAGCGTCTTCGGACCACTGTTCGGCCACGATGTCCAAACCGCCTGCCAACACGGAATCAGCGTCCGGCAAATCATTGGCTGAGTCGATGTACGGCTTCAACACCGATGTCTTGGTTTGGCCAATTCGCTTTTGCGTCAACAACAAATCAGCAAGCGGCTGCAAACCTCGCTCGCGGGCAATCGTGGCTCGTGTCCGACGTTTTGGTTTGAAGGGCAAATAGATCACTTCCAGACGCTGCAAGTCCAAGCAATCGTCAATTGCCTTTTGCAACGCTGCTGTCATTAGGCCTTGCTCTTGAATCGACTTGATCACGGTCAATTTCCGAACCGCCAAAGCGTTGATCCGCTCAAGGGAGTCTTCGATTTGTCGCAGCTGAATTTCGTTCAGGCTTTGTGTTACTTCTTTACGATATCGAGCAATAAACGGAATCGTGTTACCGTCTTGAAGCAATCCGACTGCCGCACCAATCTGTTTGGTAGGCAGGTTTAACTCGGCGGCGATTTGAGCGATGATCGTTTTGTTGTTGTCCATGCCGAAAGTATATGGCTACATCGACGGCCAGAACATGGGTTTTGTAAAACACCTGAAGCTTGGCGACATCAGCTACATCGGGCTACAGTGTTTTGGCTATTTGTTTTCGATCAGCGCAAACTCTTGGCCAAACGTCGCTCGATCTCCCTTGGGTCGACGAGCATAAATGCGGACGCTCTTTAACGGCGTATAACGAATATTAAAGCCCTTTCCGTCTCGCGTGATGAACTTGCTGAGCAAAAACTCTTTCTCGGTGCCGGCTTCGATCGGTTCGATATCGAAGGTCGAGTAAAAATCATTGACTTGCATTTTAAGATGAGTCCAATCGTGCTGGCTATTGTTGTGAACCACGATAGAACCGCCTTCAAACGGTGGCCGCTCGAGGTATGGCACCGAATAAAAGTCTGGATTGGGCAGGCCCAAAGTAGAAACCGATGCCTGCAACTGGCCTTCGTAAACTGGCGGCATGACCTTCCATAGTAACAAGATCGTAACCACTGGAATCGCCATCATGACAACCAGCGTGATGGTTAGCATCCGCTGCGAAAGTTTTGGAGAAACCTTTTGAGCGCTTGAGAAACGATCGTCTTCGATTGGCGGGTTGGCATTCAAAATTGGGGCCTGTGGTACCACGGAAATGGCTCAATCTGCAAAGAAAAATCTACTATTTGGACAACAATTTAACTGGCATTCGCTCACTTGGTAAACCGAATTTTTCTAGGTCGATAAGAATATCGCAAGATAATTTCTTTCTTGCAAGCAAAGCTGTCCAAGGCAGTTAACTTCGGGACACTTTAGCGCGATGGTAGAGAAGAATGTTCCACTGTCGGTTAGAATTAGTATTCCTGTGAAGCACAAAACCATTGCCAGCCAAGCACCCATTTCGCCTTCGTACGTATCATGAACACCATCGGGCTCCCAAAAAATGACCATTACTACGCCAATACCAAGTGGCTGCTGAAACTGCGCTGGGTTGCCGTGGTCGGTCAATTAGTCACGATCCTCGGGGCGGCGTGGCTTTTTCAAGTTCAAATCCCAATGGCTTGGGCGATGGCAACCGTTATCGCAGTCACGTTGGTGTCGAATATCCTGCTGATGTTTTGGTCCAACCGCTGGCAACAATCGCGATCTGAAGCGCCCGTTATCGAGTACCCGTCGAGCTCTTGGAGTTTGATCTTGGGTGTGGTTTTGATTTTGGACATGCTGTCTTTGACGACGTTGTTGTTTGCCACCGGTGGGCCGAACAATCCCTTTTGTTTGTTTTTCTTCGTGAACCTGAGTCTGTCGGCGCTTTTGCTGAACCGCTATTGGGCTTGGGCGATTACCGCGCTAACATTTTGTTGCTATTTTTTTCTACTATATGAACACCACGATATTCCTCAGTTGAACATGGGCTTGGAAACGATTCGCTCTGCGGGTGTCGTTTCGATTATGCACAAAGGATTGTTGGCGTCTTTTGTAACCTGTGCCTGCGTGATCGTGTACTTCATGACTCGGCTTACCGACGAACTTCACGATCAACAAATCCAAATTCGTCGCGCCCAATTATTGCAATCCAACAGTGACAAAGTCGAAGCGTTGGGAACCCTTGCGGCGGGGACGGCACACGAACTGGCAACGCCGCTAAGCACTATCGCCATCGTCGCCAAAGACGTGGAGCAAGCGTTCGAAAAGCACCCGCCCAACTTTCCTGGCGCCGAAGACGTGATCGATGATGTGCATTTAATTCGCAGCGAATTGGATCGATGCCGCAGAATCATCGACCGAATGTCATCGCATGCCGGTGATACGATCGGTGAGTCGATTGGCCCGGTTTCGGTCGAAGAAATCACTCGCCGCACACTCGACGGCATCGCCGATTCTGATCGAGTCGAACTTGATCTGCCAGACGAAGCGAGGCAGCAATTTTTATCGGTGCCGGCCGAAGCGTTGTGCCAAGCAATGCGAGCCATCATTCAAAACGGAATCGATGCCGACGATAGCGGAAGTCCAGTAGAAGTTCTGGTCTCCGATCACGGCGACAGCTGGCAGTGGTTAATCAAAGACCAAGGCGATGGCATGTCCAACGAACAACTCAAACGAGTCAGCGAGCCATTTTTTACAACCAAACCGCCCGGCAAAGGAATGGGACTGGGCGTCTTCTTGGCTCAGAACGTTGTCGGTCGACTGGGAGGAGAAATTCAGTTCGAAACTCGACCGCAAAAAGGCACAACAGTCCGCTTGGTACTGCCCAAGAATTAACGAGGTCGCCTTTGCGTGAGACAGGCAAGGCGCGACGAGTACCTCCGTAGGATGGGCACTCACTCTTGCCCGTCATCATAAGGTTGATAATAGAAACAGTTCAATTAACCCAGTGAACCACTAGGCCGACTAAATGTCACGCTCCCCGTGAAAGCAGCGTTACCCTCGATAAGACTTCCCGAAGAAGCAAACATTGCACCAACAACGGAGCATTTATTAGACCTCACGCAAAGTCGCAAAGAACAGGCAGTCGACTCTGCGCCTTTGCGTGAGAACCAAATCTAGCTATTTTCCTGAGATGAATCCTCTTCGGACACCTTCACACTCGGTCGCTTGCCGAATAAATAATTACGAATACGGCCCAGTGGCAACATCAGCCAAACACGCTCATGAGCATAGT
>CAZHCH010000049.1:0-24042 GCA_964530985.1 uncultured Pirellulaceae bacterium
TAGTGGAAGCCGACCACGACGGGCACGAATTCACCAACGAAGCCATTCTTCGCGGCGCTCATGCGATCGTGACCGAGCGACTGATCATGAGTGCTCGGCCACAATGCATCGTATCCGATACACGCGAAGCCTATGGTCGTATCTGCCAAGCGCTGGCAGGGCAACCGAGCAGTCGTCTATCGACGATTGGTGTTTCAGGCAGTGATGGCAAGACCGTTACTAGCCATTTGATTCGCAGCATACTAATAGAAGCCGGACGGGAATCTGGTTTAGTTTCGTCATTAGAAGTCAGTTTAGGGAACAACCGAAAGAGCGTTCCGTCAACTCAAATCAATTCGGCTCTACTGGCTTCGCAACTCACTCAAATGGCACTGGCCAAATGCGACACAGCAGTAGTTGAACTTTCCAGCACCGCTTTGGCTCAACGATCCACCGCAGGAATTGATTTGGACGTTGCCGTTCTGACGAACGTTCGCTCAAGTGCTCTCGAATTCCATGGCAACCTGAAGAACTACCGTCGCGCACAAGCCCGCTTACTTAAGCAATTGAAACCGACGGGAGTCGCGGTTATCAATGCCGACGATCCCACCAGCCATTTCATGTTGGATCAGATCAAAACTCCGACACTAACTTTTGGCATGAAACAAGACGCCAACGTGACCGCAACGCTGGTTAACCGTAGTCGCACCGAGCAAACGTTTTTGTTGATGGCTGGCGGTCAATCGGTACCAGTAAAAACAAAGGTAATAGGCGATCACCACATCCAAAACTGTTTGGCAGCCGCAGCCGCGAGTCTGGCCGTAGGCATCGACCTGTTTAGCATCGCAACCGGCTTGAACCGAGCAGCCACGATCCCGGGACGCATGGAACAACTGGACTGCGGGCAAGAGTTTGGCGTGTGGGTAGATGCAGCCAAGACTCCGAACCAGATGGCCAACGCGATTCAATCAATCAAACAAGTCACCAATGGCCGCGTCTGGACGTTGTGCTCCGTCGATCCACAGTCTACTGATTGGGAATTACGCAAGCAAATTGGCGAAGTCGTCGATCGTTCCAAAGTCGGAATCGTGTTGACCAACACCCAAGCTGGCGGAACCAACGACTTAGAGCCCATGCACCAAGTATTGGATGGGGTTAGTGATCCTAGTCGAGTCGAATTGATCCCGAATCGTTTTAAGGCGATCGAGTGGATTTTGCAGCGAGCCGATCCGGGCGATGCCGTGTTAATTTCTGGTTGCGGCAACCGTCCATTTGCATTGGTTGGCCAAGACAGTTGGACGATCAACGATCGGGATGTCTGCGAAGCTTGGTTGTACGACAATGCGAGCCTTGCTCCAGCTAATCCTGACGGCGGCCTAGAGCCCGGCATCTACAACATCGACGATTACCGTGAATGTTAAGCGTAGCCAGTGCAAAATAGTCGATCCCTCTATTAAATTGCAACAACCTGCAATGAAGAAAAGCACCGACCAATTCAAGCAATTGGTCGGTGAAATTCTAAGTTCGGTGATTCTAAAGCAACAAAACCTTAATAAACGCTTGCACGTCAATGCCGTCAATGTCACCATCGCCATCAAAGTCGTGTTGACGGTCGTATCTGCCAAGGAAAGCGTCTACAAAACCACGGATGTCGAGAAGATTGACTTCCCCATTTAGATTTCCATCGCCAAGTGAATATGTACACAATTGCCGCATTGGAAGGATGTCTAAGAGATCGACAGCTCCGTCCTGATTGACATCAGCGAGTCGAAGAAGCTGACCAGATGCAATTATATTGTCCAGAATCAATTTATCAGCGTCATTTATGAGGCAGTCACCATTTAAATCGCCGACAATTCCGGAATTTGCTGTTCCCATTAACGCTTCCGTAAACCGTGCCAAGTCATCGTTGTCAACGTCACCATCGCCATCAAAATCGTGCTGGCGGTCATAGCGACCAGTTAACGCGTCATTAAAGTCTTGGACGTCTAACAAATCAACTTCCCCATCTCGATTTCCATCGCCAAGCGCAAATCGACACAAATCGTCATATAGATTGATGTCCAAGAGATCGACAAATCCATCTAGGTTGAGATCAGCATCCCGATTAAATACGCCGGATTGAATGATATCAGCCAAAGCTATTTTATCGGATTCATTAATCAGGCCATCACAGTTGAGATCTCCAAGAATGTCTTTTTGTGCCAACAAACTGTTGACGGGAACAAAACACACCAAAACCACTACTAAAAAAGCTGGCATAAATTTCATCTTGAGACTCCCTTTAAAAACAATACACAGGTTTGAACATACCCAAACAACCGATCAAAAAAGCAGAACACCAACAACGATCGGTTGGGTCGACTAATTTTGGATTCTATCGCTGCGAAACCAAAACACAAACAAATAATCTCGTTTAGTCAAAAAATGACAAATTAGATCTGCGGCGAGTGACTCGCCGCATTTAACGCAAATCTTTTCGTTCGCCAAAAATCAGCTATAAAGAACGTCCGATTCAGTCTCGACTACTGTATATAAAACAGGTCGTATCTGATTTTAAAAAGGCGTGCCCAAAAACAACTGCTTATTTCGTTTCGAGACGAAACACTTTGAGGTCTTTGTACTGATGATGTGTGTTTACCATCCGGAATCCGAAGTAGCCACGGGTGTACGAAGGAAATTGTTCTAGGTTGTAGATTCCTTTTTTGGCTTTCCGTTTAAATTCGACGCTAACTTGATCTCCCTTACGAATCTCATAGACCAACTGGTCATCAAACAGATACTGAACGATATCGTTAAATGCTACGAGTTGTACGGTGTGCCATTTTCCTGCGGTAAGTAAGTACTCCGGCTTTTTGTCTTGATGAGTCAACGCAATGTGCGGTACAGATTTCCCACCAATTTCACGAGGATAACGGCGGAGCCGCGTGGTAGTATTCTTCCGTCCGCCTGAACTGCAATAGTAAGCATTCATCTGGTTGTAATCACGGAAGTCCCCCGTGTAGCGTTCACGATCAAACAAACTTCCATTGGCGTCGGCAGCCGAAGCCATCCAAAAATTATTTGCGTCGCGAGGTGTGATCCCTTGGTCGTGCTGTGTCTGTTCTGGGCACCTGATCCGGAAGACGATCGTAATCGGTCCAGCAAGCTCACGTTTCAACCAAGCAGTGCACCCTACTTCGGCTGCATAGACATCCAGCATCTCGGCCGTCCGCTGAACGCGAGGTCGCAGCGGTGAACCTGGCTTCTCCTGCAACTGCACGTCCCAGTCGTCTACCTCGCTAAAGTCAGCTTTGTAGAGCAGATCGCCGACTTTGAATGTTTCCACTCCATAGCCAGCCACCACAGGCCGTAGAGAATTCTCGATAAGTCCGTCTGTTTTCGTTTGAGCGACTCCGGCCGTTGGCAAACACAGCGCCCACAAAGCCCCAACGAAAACCATTGGTAAAAACCTCATGCGAACACCAATCAGAGCCAGACTCTATCCAATTCTTGATTTTCGAAAATCGAATTCCACCAAGTCGCCACCACGTCCAACTACGATGCCGGTGCTGCGGCAGCATCGTCCGACGAAGAATAAGTTATTTTTGAGTTGAAAAAAGAGTCGCAGATCAACACATCAACCTGCTTGCCAGCGAATGTTTTCTTAGAAGCTATCATTACTGTCTGATTCGCCCGGCCCGCCAGTCGCTTGTCTTCTGGATTCGAGTGCACCATTCGAATTTCGATCGTATCGCCGGTCTGACTCAAATGAAAAATCGCGCCATCACCCGTGTCAATTTGCGTAGCAAAGGCAATCGCGGCAAATTTCTTCACCTGATCAAGATCGACATCTTTATAATAGTAAAGTGACTTATTCAGTCGATAACTTTTGCCTCGCAGTCCTTTAACAATCGATTTCGACTCAAGCTTTTTATTACATATATGGGCTTCGACAGTTTCTCCATTAAACCCCCCTGAGGAAATCTCTAAGCAATACAACTTCATTTGCTGCTTGATCGCCTCAGTGTTACCACCTTTACTGGCCGCAATTCGAAATTGCCAGACACCATCCTGTTTTAGGAGTTGCACGGACTTTTTGTTGCCATCGATAAACTCAAGCTTTTCAAGTACGGCTCCCAGTCGTTCGGCATCCTCCCGGGTTGCCCCATCTTTGTAAAAAATATCCGTTTTATTGATCACTAACTTTTCGCCAAAGTTAGGACCACAGCCAACGCTACTAACGCATAAAAGCGCTAAAATCAAATACGCAGAGTAATTCAACAGTGTGGCAGTTTTCATAAGTTTGAGCTCAATAGGATTCAGGAAATCAATTTTTTGTATTTGAAACGCTTAGGTTCGTCTTCTTTCAGGCCCAATCGTTCACGACGCTGGTGTTCATAAGTTTGATAGTTACCCTCGCACCAGTGCACGTAACCTTCGCCTTCAAAGGCGAGGATATGAGTCGCAATGCGATCTAAAAACCAACGATCGTGACTGGTAACAATCACGCAACCCGCATAGTTCATGATCGCTTCTTCAAGTGCCCGCAGAGTATCTACGTCCAAATCGTTGGTAGGTTCGTCCAATAGTAACACATTGGATCCTCGTCGCAACAACTTTGCCAAGTGAACTCGATTGCGTTCACCACCAGACAGCACCCCGACTTTCTTTTCTTGATCGCCGCCACGAAAGTTAAACCGATTCACGTAAGCGCGAGAATTTACTTTTCGTTTGCCAATTTCCAGCGTGTCATGTCCTTCGGAGATTTCTTGGTACACCGTGTGGTTGTCATTCAAACTATCACGAGATTGATCTACATATCCTAGTTGAACCGTTTTCCCAATTGTCAAAACACCGTCATCAGGCTGGTCTTGGCCCGTAATCATACGGAAAAGCGTTGTTTTTCCAGCTCCGTTGGGGCCGATGATGCCCACGATTCCGCCGGGTGGAAGACGGAAATTGATATCTTCCATCAATACTTTATCACCAAACGCCTTATTCAAGCCCTTCGCTTCGATCACCAAATCACCCAAATTAGGTCCAGCGGGGATTTGAATTTCTAACTCATCAACCTTGTCACGTTGATCTTCGTTGAGCATTTGTTCGTATGCGTTAATCCTAGCTTTCGATTTGGACTGTCGCGCTTTCGGTGACAAACTGATCCATTCAGATTCGCGTTTCAACGCTTTTAGGCGAGCCGCGTTTTGTTTTTCCTCGACTCGTAAGCGAGCCTGTTTTTGTTCAAGCCACGAACTGTAATTTCCTTCAAACGGGTGACCTTGACCACGATCGAGCTCCAAAATCCAACCCGCTACATTGTCCAAGAAATAACGGTCGTGCGTCACAGCAACAATCGTTCCGTGGTAGTCTTGCAGCGTTCGCTCAAGCCAGTGTACCGAATCAGCGTCCAAGTGGTTGGTCGGTTCGTCTAGTAACAATAAGTCGGGCTTCTCCAGCAACAGTTTACACAACGCGACTCGGCGCCGTTCGCCTCCGGACAGCTTCGTCACGTCCGCTTCTTTAGGTGGCAAGTTCATCACCTCGAACGCCACCTCAATTTCGTGATCCAAGTTCCAAGTGTTGGTTGCGTCGATTTGGTCCTGTACGCGAGCCATTTCGTCATAGACCTTTTGCATCGCCTTTTCATCCAACGGCTCGGCGCACTTGGCCGACAAGTCGTTGAATTTCGTCAGTAGATCGCGTCGTGGAGCAACTGAATCTTGCACATTGTCCCAAACGTTCTTTTCAGGATCCAAATGCGGTTCCTGCGGAAGGTAGCCGACCGTGAATCCTGATGTCAGTCGGGCTTCACCATCGTACTCCTTATCGATGCCAGCCATGATTTTCAGCAATGTACTTTTACCAGTACCGTTGCGTCCGAGCACACCAATTTTAGCGCCGGGGTAAAACGACAGCCAAACGTTTTCTAAGACCGTTTTTTGGCCATGCTTCTTTGTCATGGCCTCCATCTGATAAATGTATTGCTTCGACATCTTGGTTATGTTTACTTTGAAAACAAGTTGAATTCCCGACGCCCACAGAAGCCGAGAGTTAAATAATACCAGATCTATTTGTTTAGTTGAGAGTGACCACGCGATTAGCTACTATTATTCCCACTCGATTGTTGCCGGAGGTTTACTACTAATATCATAGCAAACTCGATTCACGCCCGAGACCTCGTTGATAACTCGCGTCGACATCGTTGCCAACAGGTCGTAAGGCAAGCGACTCCAATCGGCCGTCATGAAGTCGTCGGTGTCTACACACCGAATCACCAATGCGTTTTCATAAGTCCGAGCATCGCCCATCACTCCGACACTCTGCACTGGCAGAAGCACGGCGAACAACTGTGCAGTCGAACGGTATAGGCCTGCTTTTTGGACTTCCTCGATCACGATCGCGTCCGCTTCACGCAGCACCGCGAGTTTATCCTCATTGACCTCGCCGAGACAACGGACTGCCAACCCCGGCCCCGGGAAAGGATGCCGCCAAACAAGTTGCTCTGGCAACCCAAGTTCCAAACCAAGCCTACGGACTTCATCTTTGAATAGGTCTCGCAGCGGCTCAATCAGTTCGAAGCCCAACTGTTCCGGTAATCCACCTACGTTATGGTGCAATTTGATCGTGGCTGCTGGCCCGTCCTTGGCAGCTCCGCTTTCGATCACGTCTGGGTAGAGCGTGCCTTGTGCCAAGAACCTAGCGTCTTCGATCGATTCCGCTTCGGCTTTGAAGCACTCAATAAATTCGTTGCCAATAACCTTACGTTTTTCCTGAGGGTCGGTGACGCCAGCTAGATTCGACAGAAAACGTTCCCGGCCATCGCAGACGTGCAAGTCAGTTTTAAAATGTTCGGAAAATTGCTTGACAACCCATTCTGATTCATTCTTTCGCAGCAATCCGTTGTCAACCAAAATACAAGACAATTGGGACCCAATGGCTTTGTACAGCAATGCGGCGACTACCGATGAATCGACACCACCAGACAAGCCACAGATCACACGAGCGTCTCCGACTTGTTCACGTATTCGTTTGACGGCTTCATCGGCGAAATCCGACAGCTTCCATGTCCCGGTACAGTTGCAAACGTTATATAAGAAGTTTCGCAGCAACACGGATCCTTCCGGCGTGTGTGTCACTTCTGGATGAAACTGAAGCCCGAACACAGGCAAGTGCTTATGCCTGACCGCTGCGACAGGGCAGGTGTCGGTATTCGCAAGTGCCACAAAGTCTTCGCTGACCCGTTGCACCTGATCGCCATGACTCATCCAAACTTCGGCTTGTTTGGGGAACCCCTGAAACAGCTCACTATCCGTATCGACATCACAGGTCGCTCGGCCGTATTCACGGGTGTTTGTACTGCCAACTTTTCCGCCGAGGTTTTCACAGACTAACTGCATTCCATAGCAAATTCCCAATACCGGAACTTCTAATTCGAAAATCCCTGGGTGACATTTCGGCGAATCGGTTTCGTAAACGCTACTGGGGCCACCTGATAAGATCAATCCAATAGGCGCATGTTCTTTGATTTGTTCGGGAGTAATGTCGTGTCGAACAATTTCACAATAGACGTTTTGCTCTCGCACACGTCGAGCGATCAACTGGGCGTATTGCGAACCAAAATCCAAAACTAAAATTCGTTCCGAGGCCGTGTTGGTGGACAAAGCTGGATCTTGCAAAGCGTTCTGAGGCATATCTACAGTCTGGAAAACTTAAAAACAAAACCCCCAGCAAACAAAGCTGAGGGAATTAGTAGACGCAGGATTATATGCGATTTTTACAGCGAATCAACAGATTGGTTGCGGTTGATCGTCGTCTAAGTTGAACTCTTGCCCATAAGGCAGCTCACCGCCGGCAATCGCGGCCAAAGCGTTGGCAGCAGCCCGCTGTTCGGCTTGCTTTTTGTTTTTTCCCCAAGCAGCAGCAAACAGCTTCTTATTGACTTTCGCTGCAACTTTGAACCATTTTTCATGGTCTGGTCCTCGAGAATCGACCAGCTCGTAGACCGGCGGCAATTTATACCGTTTTTGCGAGTACTGCTGCAATTCAGCTTTGTAATTAACTTCTAGCGACCCCTCGATCGCTGCGACTACTTTCGGCGCAATCAATGGCAACAATATTCCTTTTAAAACCTCCATGCCACCATCTAAGTAGATCGCAGCGACAATCGACTCAAAGGCGTTGGCCAACAACGACATTGGCACTTTCCCTTTGGAACCAACACCCTTGCCCACGACCAAACACTTCTCCAACTCCAGATCACCACCGATCTGAGCACAAGTTTTGCGACTAACAACCGACGATTTGACCATGGTTAAGTCGCCTTCAAGCCACAGCGGATACTGCTGAAACAAATATTCGCTAACAACAAACCCCAACAACGAATCCCCCAAAAATTCCAGCCGCTCATATGACAATTGCCGAGTATTCGCGATCGACGCGTGAGTGATCGCGTGTAGCAAAAACGCTCGATCATTGAATTGATAATTCAACGAAGACTCGCACTGCATAACTGCTTTTAAGTGTTCGTCCGAAATTTTGTCTAACGAAGAATTTTCTTTTTGAGGCGAGTTCGACGGCATTGATTCTAAAGCGGCAGTTATTTACGCAACACTATCGACTACTAGATGTCCAGTAAATCGCCGGTCGACGGTTTTGAAACCACTCGTCCAAATTGAAGGGATCGGTTCGTGAGGAGTTAAGAGTTAGATGATAATAAATGCATCACCGCAACGGCGAAACGAAATTCGCTGCCAGCCAAAACTCTATACAAAAGACGGCGGTAAAAAGTTATACCGTAAACAACATTTCGTCAAACTAAGAAAAACGCCTCGTACACGGCAGCGAATTCCTACAGCTCATCAATTTCGGCCTTGATCGCATCCACTTGAGCGGTTCGGCTGAGTGCGCGTGCAGTTACTCGTTGCCAATCGATCCCCAAGTACTCGGCCAATTTATAAGCCAAATGCAGATCACTAACGCCCTCATACTGGTTGACCAACTGACCGTCTACGTAAATCGAATTACGATCCGCATCAAATCCCGACTCGAACCGATCTTTCAATTCCTCAATCCATGCTTGCGGCAGCCGAGCGGCGCGGCACGCATCTTCATCCCAAATTTCGTCGCCTCGACATTTGAGCAACAGCATTTGAGCAGAAATAGGATCCACCGATCAAACTCCAAAATTCAGGCACGACTAGGTGCAGCGCATTATTCCTATTTACCTTCGGCTAAGTTTTACTTGGCTTTCGCGTCGCTTTTGTTTTCAGCTTCGCCTTTGCAAAACCGGTCTAACCATTCATAAAACACACGATTCCAAAGCAAGCCATTTTGAGGCTTCTGTACCCAGTGACCTTCATCGGGAAAATACAAAAACCGAGACGGCACTTTTTGGACTTGAGCTGCTGTAAACGCCTCGATGCCTTGGGTAAGCGGCACACGAAAGTCAAGCTCATTGTGTATCACCAATAACGGTGTCTTCCAATTTTGAACAAATCGATGAGGAGAAAACTGCTGGTACTTTTCCAGCGTCTGAGGACTGCGCCAATAAGGACCGCCCAAGTCATGGTTTACGAAAAACAACTCTTCAGTCGATCCATACATCGATTCCAAGTTATGAACGCCGCAATGTGCGATCATCGCCTTGAAGCGATCGCCAGAATTGCCCATTAACCAGTATACGGTATAACCACCGTAACTCGCTCCGACAGCACCAACACGTTCTTCATCAACGTACGGCTCAGCCATCAACTCATCGGTCGTCGACAAAATATCCTTCATCGCTTGCCCGCCCCAATCACCACTAATCTGGTCATTCCATTGGCGGCCAAAACCTGGTAAACCGCGACGGTTTGGCGCGAGCACCACGTAGCCTTTAGCGGCCATCAAGTGAAAATTCCAACGGTAAGAAAACCACTGACCAATCTGGCCCTGAGGTCCGCCTTGGCAGTACGTCAACATCGGCCATTTCTTATCGGACGCCGCATCAAACTCTGGCGGGTGAATGACCCAGCAATGAATCTTTTTACCATCGGTTGCTTCGACAAACCGCTCGTGAATCGTAGGCAATTCAAGATTGGCATAAATTGCGTCGTTGATACCCGACAGCTTTGAAGCCTTACCGTCAACTAACGAGAGTTGATGCAACTCCGCCGGGCGGAGCATGCTAGTTTGTGTCGTCAACAAACTTTTGCCATTGTCTAAAAAGCCAATCGTATGCCAATTAAACCGACCTTCGCTAACCTGCGTTAGCTTGCTGTCAGCCACGTTGATTCGAAATAACTGATTCGTACCCTTCCGCTCGGACTCAAACACAATCGAAGCCGAATCAGGAGCCCATTGAATATTGTTTGCGTTTTGATCCAAACCACTGGTCAGCTCGCGCGATACTCCGGTTGCCCGTTCGTACAGAATGATTCGGTTGCGATCGGACTCGAATCCCGCTCGCTGCATCGAATTGTATGCCAGCCACTTCCCGTCGGGTGAATAAACAGGATTGTTATCGTAGCCCAATCCGTTTTCGGTAATGTTCTTAAATGTTGGTCCATTAGCTCCAACGCTGGTAGCTTTGGCCAAGTCCACCAAATAGACATCGCTGTTAGTGGACTGCGCCCAGTCTTTGACGTTCTTCATTGTGAACGCGATCTCACTACCATCGAGCGACCACGAAAATTGCTCGCCACCACCGAACGGCGGCACTGGACAATCGGCTTTAATACCGACCATCAAATCCGTGACAGGACCAGCAATTCCTTCGGTAGTGATCGAAGCGACATGCAAATGGCTATATTTGTAGTCATGCCAGGACTTCCAATGACGGAACATCAACGAATCGATGATTCGACCTTCGGTATCAGGCAGATCTTCGTAAATCTCGCTGGCTTTGTTGTCCAGTTTGATATCAACCGTAAACGCAATTCGCTTGCCGCCACTGGCTACTTTTAGATTCGCAATTCCATCTTCGACGTCCGTCAGCTTCGTCAATGCACCCGTAGCAACATCTAAGGAATAAGCTTGGCCGGTAGGGTCGTCCTCTGCATCTTCTTCCTTTTGCGGTGTCCCTTCAAAAAACAATCGGTTACCGTTAGCCGTTTCAATCCAATCCAAAGACCCAATCGAAGACCATTCTTCTAACGCCGTCGCATCTATTTGGTTAGCTCGATTGATAATGTGCAGACTTGAACGACCTTTGTTTTTCGCTAAATCGTACTTGCGAACCGTGTAAGCAACCTGAGTCCCATCAGGTGAAATTGACACTCCACCTAGACGACCAAGTTTCAGTAGCAGTTCAGCGGTCATTCTTTTTTCAACCATCGGACTTTCCGCAACGTCAGACTGAACAGGAATTCGCTGTTCTTGAGCCAATGCCAATGCACCTGTCAAACAAACTAAGTAAACGACAGCTAGAACAGAAAAGAACGAGCGTCTGCCGCTAGTGAATTTTATTGATAAAGAATGCATGAAGTACCTCAAACGAAAGCTAATTGTTCTGACTCGAAAACGAAACTCGGACAAACAGGCCGAAATTGTATCGCACGATGGACACCCCTCACAATCCCTGCCTCCGCATGGTGTCTGTAATTTGCAATACCAGCTTGTTGGCAGTACCGCCTTTAAGCGGAAATCGGGTTGCGAATTCTACAAACAGTCAACTTACTGTATTTGAACACCTTCTTCAGGTATAAAAAGACACGCAAACCGAATCACCTTTTAACACCAAAGACAACAATCATGGCAAGTGACAGCCAAGTGAAATCACAAGCTACAAGCTGGCAGCAAATGAAATGCCTCGGCCTGATCGGTGGGACTTCATGGCACTCAACCATTCAGTACTACCGAACCATCAATCAAACCGTCAACGATTACTTTGGCGACAACACCAATCCACCGTTGTTACTGGCCAACCTAAATCAAGCTAACCTTCATCAGTTACAGGGCGAAAACAACTGGCAAGGCGTCGCTGACCTGATCATCGATAACGCTCAACGATTGCAATCCGCAGGCGCCCAAGCAATCGTACTGTGTGCCAATACTCCCCACAAATGCTATGACACTGTCAGCAAGCAAATCAAAATTCCGATTCTACATATCGCCGACGCCACAAAGAACGCGATCCAAAGCCAAGGCCTTACTTCGGTCTGTTTTATCGGCACCAAGTTTTCGATGCAAGAAAACTTTATCAAAAACCGAATTATTCGCGACGGCATCCAAGTTATCGTGCCTTCAGATCCAACCGTCATTGAAGAACTCCACCGAATCGTCCGGGAGGAATTATGCCTTGGCCAAGTCATTGCTTCATCGAAGCAATATGTGATCGACGCCATCGACGAAATGGTCCAGCAAGGCGCGCAAGGCGTCGTCTTGGGATGCACTGAGTTTCCATTGATGATCCGACCTGACGATTTAAAGATCCCAATTTTCGACACCACTTCGATCCATGCCACTGCAGCTGCCAAGTTCACGCTCAATGCCGATGACTAGCTTGGCGGCCCGACTAACATATACTTGAATTTTAGCCAACCGTAACACAATAGGGTCCTTCAGGCACAAAAAAACATGTTGACCGATCACGTAAATGTATTGGCGTTTCCGCTAACGCTAGTTGCAATGCTGTTAGCGCCATGGAATACAGCGGATGTTGTTGCGCAAAGTAACAACCTACAACGGCTTGAAAACTGTCAGTTCATCGAAACTGATTGGTGTGACGGCGATAGTTTTCGTGTTAAAAACGACGATGGAAAAGAGTTTACGCTTCGCTTGTACGGCGTCGACTGTATTGAAACTCGGGTGCAAGACGACAGTAATGCCACCAGGCTACGCAGCCAGCGACGCTATTTTGGTATTTCCGAACTTGGTGGCAGCGCTCGCGCCTCGATCGCAGCCGCTAAACGAATGGGCAACGATGCACGGAAATTTGTCATTGCTGAACTAAAAAATCCATTTACGGTAATCACCGCTTTCGCTGATGCCAGGGGCGATGGCAAGTACAAACGCTATTACGGATTCGTTACCACCAACAAAGGCCACGACTTGGCAGAACAGTTAGTGCGAAAGGGACACGCAAGAGCCTATGGCGTCAACCGAAGCACCATCGATGGACGCACACGAGACGAACACAGAGCGTCGCTGAAAGACTTAGAACTCCAAGCTGCCACTCGCGGTATAGGAATTTGGAAGTCTACTGATTGGGAGTCGCTACCTGAGCAACGCCGGATCGAACGAAAAGAATCGGCTGAACTAGACATCGCCAAGGGAGCCAATCTGCCGCTCGGCTCCGATCAAAAAATCAGTCTTAACTCCGCTCCACGAGATGTAATGATGCAACTACCGGGCATTGGGGAAACCATTGCCAACCGCATCATCGAGGGCCGTCCTTACAAATCGATCGATTCACTGATCGAGGTCAACGGAATCGGCAACAAGAAACTACAACAAATTCGGCCATTGTTAACGCTGGAGTAATCGAACCGCTATATTAGTGAAAGCAGTATTACGATCTCAGCAAATACTCCCACCTTAGTGATCCTCAACTGACATAGATTCTTTGATCTTCAAGTTCCGGAACAAAATCTTCCCTTGCTTACCTTTGTGAACTTGCAAGCCCAAGTAACCTTTGGGGTATTCCCCCTTTTCGTCAACCCAGTGGGCCATCGGCACGCCATTGATCCAAGTTTTGACGACCTTGTCGTTTGCCGAAATCGTCAACCGATTCCAATCGTTCTTCCTAATCGCAGACCTAGTCTTAACATGCTCCTTCAACCACAACGGATGAAAGTAGCCACCACAACTCTGGCCGTAGATCCCTCCTGACCAAAACCGCCCCTTCGCGAGATCTTCCAATTCAACTTGTGGCCCATAGACGACCTTGGTTTGGTTCGTGTCTTCTTTCGCTTTGGCCGAAGGTTTAATTTTAGCGCGAAACATGATCCCAGTATTGCCATCAATTTCCCACTTCACTTCACAAGTGAAAATAAAATTCTGATAGTCGTCCCGATCAGTACACAAATAGGTGCTGTTCGACCCCGGCAGACAAGTCCCAACGATCACGCCATCGATTACTTCGAACTTACATGTCCCACCTTTTGGCGTCCAACCGGCTAAGTCCCTGCCGTTGAACATATCAACAAAACCATCTTTGATCTTGGGCTCCGGCTCTTCATTCAACAATTGGTCGTCTGGATTCGGCGCGTTAGCTTGCTTTTTGTAATGCGCGTACCACTTTGCTTGGTCGGGCTCGATTCGAGCAGGTAGTGTCTCCATTTGCTTTTCTTGAGCCACCACTGTCGACAACAACAGACCAGTCAAAAACAACGCTACCAACAATCGACTAAAGTTAACTCGCATCTTGGCTATACTCCGAAGCAATTTCGAGGAAAGGAACTCACTCATTGTGTTCTGTGAAGTCCGACAGTACAAGCACTTAACTACCGGCCTCGGGCTTTGTCCCAGTAGCGATATGGTATCGCCGACATTCGAACACTTCACATTCCTCCAACCACTGCCCCAAATTATCTCGATACCACTGTGGCTTGCGACTGACCAACATCAGTCGTCCACCTGGTCGCAGGGCGCGTAACGCAGTTTCGATAAAGTGCTGAGCGATTCGAAAATCCGCATAGTAAGGCGGATTAGCCAACGCCATGTCAAACGTACCTTCCCGATCACCAAGCAACCCGTCATGGTTAATTTCGGCAGTTACGTTTGTGATTTCATTTAGCTCCAAACCACGTTTCAAGCAGTTGATTGCCCGTGCGTTGGAATCGATCGCGAATACTCGGGCCGTCGGATCGCGAACAGCCAACGCCATCGACACAGCGCCGCTCCCACAGCCAATTTCGATAAGTTCGGCATCGGGGAACACTTCCACGTTGTCCATGATGTGACGTGCACCGGTGTCGATCTTTCGGTGAGCAAAAACGCTGGGGCGAGTCACCAACTGCAGCAAATTACCTTCGTCGCGAAAAGCCAGTTGACACGAAAATTCTCGTATCCGTTTGAGCGGCTTTTTCTTGATTGCGTAATAAACGGTTGCATCGTCGAACTCGCGGACCTTGATCGACTTACTCAAAACGTGCATCTGCTCTAACAGCCACTTGTCTTTGGGATTATCGGTGGCGACGACCAATGCACCACCAATCTTCAATTGGTGCCAGCCCGTTTGCAAGAGTTCTCGGCCAAGTTCGGCTTCTCCGGTTTTCGGCTGCTCCAACATCACCAAATCTGCCTGTTGATCCGCCAACGGCCAGTCCGAATCACAAACATAACTCAACGACGCCCCCGCGTCGCGGGCCTCATTGGCCAGCTGATGCTCGGAGGCTAACTGGCACCGGTAGCTGTCCAAATACCACGCCACAACCGACGCTTTGGGACGTTCCACCGACATCATCGCCGCTGACTGAGCACGCCCAACAGAGATCACCACCACGCGCTCGCCAGGCAGCTTTTTTGCGATCTCATACAATCGCAATTCCGCAGGGCGAATCTTGAGTGGCTGTATCGAATTAGTCGATTCGTTTTCGCAATCTGGTTTAATTTTTGCCAACGATTTGGTCTCAGTAAAAGAAATTTACGATTTGGCCTGTAGACACTTTTTGCCCGTGTATTCTGGCCGCCTGTTCGAATCAATCAAGTTTTTCAACTACTAGTTTGGCGAACATCGCGTTAACGTCAATATCTCGCGACGCTATCAACGGCTTCAACCGTGGTGCAACAAAAACTCGAACTTGTTTGACAAAGTCATCGAATTGTCGTTGGGCCAAGGTCTTAACGACCGGTGACACATCGCCAAGTTTGCGATAAGCGTCCAACTCCTGATAGTACACGTCGACGTTAAATTGCACTTCCAAGCCAACTGGCGGCGCGTCAATCAAAACCTCATCGGTGTCCACTGGCACGCCTAACATCTGTTGCAGCTCAACCGCAGTCGCCTGCCCGAGTTGGACTAAACGCTGATAAGGTTGTTGAGCGATTTTGGAATAGAGCTCCTGCTGGTTGTCCATGCCAAAGGCCGCGATTCGTTTGTAAAGTCGACGACGAGCCCCAAACAGATCCGACAATAATGACGCGACCACGGTCTGGTCTCCTTGGCGGATCAGTTCCAAAATCATGTCATGCTCAGCCAAACAAAACAACTCTTTAACGGCAGTACCAAAATCCTCGGCCTTAACCGCAGTCTCATGCCACCGGAAAAAAGCTCGTTGAAACATTGCCGTCGCGCTGCGGACCGCATGATGCCAGTAAACTTCACTGAACATGACATATCTAGCAAACACCATTAGCTCGGCAGCGGTTTTGCCTTTTTTCGTGATTGCCAGTCGATCGCCCGCGGCATTCAGACAAAGACTTTTGATCAGACGCGGCGCATCAAAGTTCTGTCCGTAAGGAACGCCGGCGTGCAAGCTGTCTCGATACAAGTAATCCATCTTGTCGATGTCAATTGGCCCAGACAAAATCGATCCCAGAATTCGTTCAGCCTGGCCATCGCCTTTTCGCTTGATGATATCGACAACTTGCGCAGGTTTCACGTTCCAGTCACGATCTAGCAAACCCGCAATCTCTGGCTCACTCAAATAGTTAATCGCGAACGCTTCATGAGCCGGCAACTCGTTCAAGTTCATGTCTTCGATCGGATGAGCGAAAGGCCAGTGACCGACGTCGTGCAACAACGCAGCCAACAATAAAAGCTCAGCGTCTTGTTTACTAACGGTCGCAACGAACCGATCACAAGAACAAAACCGCTGCAGAAACAACAACCCGTTGCGATAGACGCCCAACGAGTGCTCGAAACGGTTATGGGTTGCTCCAGGATAGACAAAACGCACGACGCCCAACTGGCTGATACCCGTCAGTCTTTGGAACACACTACAATCGATCAAACGCCGAACTCGGTCGGTTACTGGCACATCGATTTGATTCGGAATTCGGACTAACGACTCAGAACCAAGTAACGCCTGAACCTCAGGCAAGTTTTGAATATCCAACGCGTTTTCCGGTCGTTAATTCAGTTCGTTAATAAACTAAACGCAGGTGCAGACAAAATCCACAATCGTACCAACAGATTCCAACATCGAAGTCGCCCAAGGGTCAACGCCAGTACCACCTGGAGTCGTTCGCGGGGGTGTTTGAGGTAACGCAGGCAACCCGGCTAACAACCTCGCGACGACCGCCACAGCAAAATATAAACCGAACAGCACCACCCCAAACAACCAATCGAATTCAAAGGATCCCATCGACGCAACCGCTCCGGCAGCAAACATGATCACCGATGCAAGTATCCACGAACCACTCATGTACTGCCCATTGAATGCGTAAGCCGCAGCCGGCAACGCGAGCCAAGTCGCTGCAAATACGACACTACATATTCCGACGCGTTTCCAAAGTTCGAAACCTTTGAAAGGCTGCAGTTCATTATCACGAATGATGTGATAAGCCACAAAAAGCAAAGGTAGAGCAATCACCAACGCTCCACACCCAAGCACAATCCAGCCTAGTGCAGTCGCCCAGTCGCTAACCACAAATCGCATCCCAAATGACAGCGCCAAGAACGCAATTGAGCCAGCAACTAACATTGCGATTTGAACGGCCGACAAAACGGTATCTTTCCGCAACAGCGGATTAACGATTGCTCTGCCTTCGGTGTCAGTTGGCCCCTTGGACTTCGGCGCCTCGATTTGGACCGCTTCAGTCGGCATCGGCACACGAATTTTGGTTTTACACTTAGGGCAAGGGCCTTCTTTTCCAGCAAACTTCTCGCTTACGTTAAATCGAGTGTGACATTTATTGCAAGTAACTCGAATCGACATAACAATTCAATTTTCGATGAAGACTAATTTGGTGGGAGCAATACGTTGTTTCGCGATTCAAACAACCATCGGAAACAATTCGAACGTGATCAACAGCATAGTTTATTTAGGACAAATTTTGCAGATCGTCTTCGGTCAGTAGACGAAAACCACGCGAGGCAAGTGTTTCGCAGGCCAAGTCAATGTTGTCAACCAAAATCCCCAGTACATTCGCGCGATGATTGGGAACCATCAATGCACAGGTTTGCACCAAATTCACTTCCGCTTGAAGCAAAGCAGTTGACACCTGTAACAAAGGTTGTTCACCCTCAGTCAACTCGACCGCCAACAGATCGCTTTCGACCATCGCCAACCCAGCACGCTCAAGAATCTCACGGCCCGTTTCGGGGTGACTAAAAACCATCCGTACCAAACTGCATTCGGTCGAATCGACGATGTTCATCGAAAGCAATCGCACATCAGTTCCAATGAACCGCCGCATCAACGTCGTCAACATACCTACACGGTTTTCAAGAAAAACGGTAAACTGTCGGACGGCGGGGTAATCCCGCCCATTCATCGTGTCAAATTCAACCGACGATCCGAATCCTTCTTCCTGACTCATACTTGTCGAAACTCCGTTGATTATTTTACTGAGTGCTCAAAACCGACGGATTATAATCGATTTCCAAAGGAACGCACTATGGAATCCAAAGCAACTGAAACCTCGGCAAATCTTGCCTGTTCGCAGCAGCTGCCTCCCATATTGCGAGAATACGAGTTTCAGTTACGCGTCCGCTACCGTGAAACCGACGCCCAAGGCCGCGTCCACCACTCAAATTACCTGAACTACTTCGAAATCGCTCGAGTCGAGATGCTGCGAGCGAGCGGGCGAAATTACAAGGATCTCGAGTCGGCGGGGATCTTTTTAGTCGTCACTAAAGCCAGCTGTGATTACCACCGGGCAGCCGCCTACGATGATTTGCTGACCATCAAAGCCAGAGTCACTCATGCCAAGAAAGTACGCGTCACTCACGAATATGAAATCCGCGTCGGAGACGAACTTGTCGCGACCGGATCCACATGCGTCGCTGCCATGACCGCCGAGGGCAAAGCAACACGGCTGCCGGAATGGCTGCGTCTAGACGGCTAGTTCTTACTTCGTGGCCACTTAACAGTAACGTCGCAGCTGGCCGGACTTTCAGTACAACCGGCACAAACTGCGCAACGAATCCTCCGATCTTAATGGTTCTTTGGGCAATATCGGTGAGGCATAACAATCCTTCCGGCCCTAAAATTGTCCGCGATTTTAACCAAGCCAACCTCAGCAATCGGACGTAGGTTACGTTAACCGGTATGCTCCCTCTGCATGCGCCCCTTTTTACGTTTATTGATTGCTCTCGATCCACTCACATGTTCTGGCAACGACAAATTATAGACTTCACTGATGGTGATTCTGCAGTTAAACAACGTATGCGGTTGCTAGAGTATCATGCGTTCGTCAGCGCGACGGTATGGGCAATCGTTGCCGCAAACTACTTTTTTGCATTCAAGGCATACAACCTCGCCATCGCAACCACCATCGGTTGCATATCATCGATTGCAGTCATTAAACTTGTTAAGAAATTTCCCCAGCAACGATCATTCTTGGCAAACCTTTTTGTCTTTATCACGTTGCTTATTCTCTGCGCCTGCACCGTTGTAACCGAGTTTCCTTTCTCACAAGCGGCGTTGTACTACCCAGTCGTTATACTTCTTGCGGCTCAGCTTGTCGGAGTCAGAGTAGCTTTCGTATGGACGCTCGCTTTGCTTGTAATTTCAGGCTTGGATTTCTTAAACCACCTCAACCTTGGAAACCCGTTCCGAGAAACAGCGGACCGCATGATGAACTCAATCGGCACGGTCATCACGGCTTTCTGGTTGTCGTTCGAATCCGAAAAGTTCTTTAAGGTACGATCTCGTCGCCTTGAAAAAATTACTGAATCATTAAAAGAAAAAACTCGCCTACTAGAACTCGCCGAAGAAACCGCAGGCGTTGGACACTGGCGTTGGGATCCGATCAGCGATCAAGTCACGCTGTCGTCCGAGGCATCGACCATTTGTGGACTCACGCAACACACTGGAACTATTTCTTTGGCCGAATTTGTACAGGTTTGGAGCGACGAAAACGCTTCCCAACTCAAACAACACTTCGCCCACGCCAGCCGAACATCCGAAGGATTCACCCAAGAGTTAACGCTCGAATCTGGAGAGACAATCAAATACGTCAACTGTCGCGGCCTATTGCAACAAAGTAAAGAGCGCGACACTCCGCCAAGCATTTTTGGTACTCTCCGCGACGACACGCAATTACGATCAGCGACCGATCGTTTGACCGTCAAAGCCGAACAATTAAACCGCCTGGCCAGCTTCGACCAACTAACTGGTCTGGCCAATCGCCACAGCTTCCAGCAAGAACTTGCCAAGCGAGTGCAAGATGACGTGACGGAGCTCGCACCGATCGCACTGCTGGTTTTAGACATGAACGGTTTTAAAACGATCAACGACTCGATGGGCCACGCCGCAGGCGATGAGGTTTTAAAAACCACTGCGAAACGGATTTCGCGCATCGTTGGAGCTGCCGATTTGGTTTCACGCCTCGGTGGTGACGAATTTACCGTGATCTTGCAAAACACGAATTGCGTTTCCGATGTTGAAGCCATCGCAAATCGAATGATAAAATCCATCGCCGCGCCAATGCAAATTGAAGGACAAGAAGTCTACGTTGGCGTCAGCATCGGATCGAGCCTTGCACCTGCCGACAGCACAAACGCCGACGAACTGTTTTGCTTCGCAGACACCGCTATGTATGTCGCGAAAACCAACCAACAAGGTCTCGCCATTTACACAACGGAGATGAGCGAAAACTTACGCAACCGTCGCTCACTCGAAAATCGCCTTGCCGGCGCGATTAAGCGAAATGAATTCTCAGCCGTCTACCAACCGCAAGCTGACATCGATACCGGCCAGGTTACCGCCTTCGAAGCCTTAATACGATGGAACAACAATGGAAAGATCATTCCGCCGCTGGAGTTTATTCCGCTGCTCGAAGGCAACGGACAGATCGTCGAGGTCGGCCAATGGGTATTCAACCAAGCTTGCGCCCAATCCGCTAAATGGCTGGCGTTAGGACTTCCCGCTCGAATCGCTATCAACATCAGCCCCATTCAGTTCCGCGATGCCGATTTTACTCGTAACGTCAAAAACACCATCCGCAAACACAATTTGCCTCCGAAGCTTGTCGAATTAGAAATCACCGAAGGCCTGTTGATCGAAGACATCAAAAATACCAGTGAGAAACTTTTTGAACTAAAAGATCTCGGTTGCCGAATCAGCATCGATGACTTTGGCACTGGTTATTCTTCATTGGCTTATCTAAAACACCTACCGATCGACGTCCTTAAAATCGACCGCGAATTCATCAAAGACATCCCTTCAGCCGACGACGGCACCATTGCAGCCAGCGTGATCGTACTTGGTCAAAGCCTCAACATGGAAGTCTTGGCCGAAGGAGTTGAAACACCAGCTCAATTAGAATTCCTCAAAGCCAACAACTGTCATGCCTACCAAGGCAACTTAATCAGCAAACCAATCGCTGGAAACGCGTGTGTCGAGCTAATGGAAAAGTTAACAGTGAAAAAAACCTCGCCCGTCTAAGCAACCGGCGCCCGTGGCTCGTCAGTCCGAGCACCAAGGTTTCCGTAGCGATGATAATTGTCGCTGATGCTTTGCTCTTCTAGATACCACAGTAACTCAATTCGTCCCTCGCTCAAAACGGGTTCGTCAGCCACGTAGCAATCATGCAAGTTGGCCATTTCACGAACCACCTCCGGCACGCGATCGGCGCTGGCATACCGAAGTCGTCTCGCATTCCCGTCCTCGATCGCGACCGTTAATTCAGCATCCGTTTCTTCAACGAACTCAATATCCGCGGCCCAAGATGTTGTCGCCCGATCCAGCCACTGCAACAATTCAGACGCAGTTGACTCCGAATCCAACGTAGGTGCAAAACTAACCGTAACGCGGCAACCAACCGATCGCGCCGCAGCAACCCGAGCAAATATTTCAAACGGCGAATCCGATTCATCAATGCGAATCCGCATCCCCCTGACCGCTAGGTAACGGCGGTAGTTGTCTTGCCCAACCAACTTCATGTGGTCGTGCTGCTGGGAAAACTCGTTTTTATATTGATACGCAAAACTACCCAACGCTAATTCAAACTGCGACCGCAACTGATCATTGGCCCAATCAGTAGACGCTTTACTCAACAACTCTTTCAACCCCCGCAACTGCTCATCGACCAACCCTGCGTGATTATCAACGGCCACGTCAGCTGGAGCAAAACGGTCTTCAAACTTCATCAGTTGAGCAACATAGTTCGGGCCGCCAGCTTTGATCCCCGGACCAAACGCCGATTTTCCCATTCCACCAAACGGCTGTCGCAATACAATCGCGCCCGTCGTTCCACGGTTGACATACAAGTTACCAGCACGAATCTCGTCCTTCCAAATCTCTTGCTCACGTTCGTCGAGACTCTCCAAACCAGATGTCAAACCGTATCCGCTGAAATTAACCAACTCAATCGCATGACGTAAATTATCGGCACGCATCACCCCCAATACTGGGCCAAAAAATTCGGTGCAATGAGTGAAGCTACCCGGCTGAACGCCCCACTTAACCGCCGGCGAATAAAGCTGCGGATTCTCGGGATCACAGTCCGCCTTCACCGCCCATGACTCGCCGTCCTCCAGGTCTGTCAACGCGACCGCCAGTTCACCGCTAGGTTTACGGATCATTGGTCCGATGTCCGTTTCTAAAGCCCAGGCCGATCCGACTTGTTTGCTACGAACTGCGTCACACAACGTCGCTTTGAATTTTTCGTCTTCGAAAACTTCGCCTTCCAAAATCAACAACGACGTTGCCGAACATTTCTGCCCCGCGTGACCAAACGCCGAATCGACCACGTGCTTAATCGCCTGATCGCGGTCGGACATCGCCGTAACGATTGTTGCGTTCTTGCCACCAGTTTCGGCCAACAAACGCAAGTCGGGCCGGTTCTCCAACATCGACAAGGCCGTCTCGGTCCCGCCAGTCAAAATCACGGTGTCGACGTCTTGGTGACATGCGAGCTGCTGGCCTTCGGTTGCGCCCGAGCAAGGTAACAACTGAAGCGTCCGCTGCGAAACACCCGCATCCCAAAAACACTTGCACAGCTCGTGAGCCAACAACACGGTATCGGACGCCGGTTTCAAAATCACTGTATTGCCCGCAGCCAAAGCCGCCGCGATACCGCCACACGGAATCGCAACCGGGAAGTTCCACGGCGAAACCACCACCACCACGCCGCGTGGCTGAGCATTAACACCGGACAAGCCTTCGAAGTAACAAGCACAACGACTGTAGAATTCTAGAAAGTCGATCGCTTCACTAACTTCTGGATCCGATTGCGGCAGCGTTTTCCCGCCGTCAGCCATCGCAGCCCCCATCAAGTCACCACGACGCTCTCGGAACATTTGCGCAACTTTTTGCAACACCGAACTGCGATCCGCGAATGACATCTCGCGCCATTTATCTGGGTCCTGCTTCGCACAAGCCACCGCCGCTTCAACGTCATCCGCATTGGCCTGATGGTAACTAGCAATCGTCAGTTCCGGTCGTGACGGATCAGAGCTCTGCCGCTGTACTCGCTGCCCGGTTACCGGCTGGCCCGCGACCACCAACGGGATCTCGATTGCATTGTCACCATGACAACCTTGCCACTTTTCGATAATTTGCTTGGCCCATTCAACATTCTGTGGCAACGCAAAATCGGTGTCTGATTCGTTTTCAAATTCCTGCCAAGTCGCATTCGCTTCCATCGGAGACTTAGCGGTCTGGTTACGGTCTTGAGTTCGACGTGGCGACTGAGAAAGCCCATCCAAACGGTCAAACGCGTCGCAGAATTGCTGCTCAAGTTGTTCCCAATCTTCGGAATCTACTTCCAACTTGAAAGCGTGCCGCAGGAAGTTGCTTGGGCCGGTGTTTTCGTCCAAGCGACGGACAAGATAACCGATCGCGTGAATGAAGTCTTCTTTGTAACACGCCGGGGCGTAAAGCAATAAGTCTTCGACTAATTCCTGAAGAGCCCGCCGCTGGTGGTTGGCCATGCCTTCGAGCATTTCGAATTGAACTTTGTCTAAAGCTCCCGCGTCGATTGCTTTGACGATTCCATAGGCGACTTCGAACAGGTTATGAGACGCGATCCCCAAACGTGCCGCAACAA
>CAZHCH010000050.1:0-23816 GCA_964530985.1 uncultured Pirellulaceae bacterium
GAACGCACCGTTAGCAGCAGTACCAACACTTGTGATAGCTGTGATACAAACAATAACGATCAAAGCAAGCATGATTGCGTACTCAACAGCTGTTGGGCCATCTTCTGCTTGCATAAACTTCTGTACTTTTGTGATTAACTTCTTCATAGTATCAAATCCTCCGACGGAATACCCCGATATAGGGTTGAACCACTAGGTTCGCAATTAGGTGAGACTCGATCAACAATTGATCGAGTTGGAAATAAACAATTACCACACAGTAATTGTCCGAGGTTTCTGAAACTGGCGAGCCATCCCGCTAATTTCAATTGACTCACGGAAACTTATGCCACAAAATCCCCAAGTCAAACTTTACGGGTTGGATAAAATGATATTTCTCCACAATTCGTACTGCCTAATCGTTACCACCTAGAAATACTACCGCCTATACTGGTCGTAACGATTATCCACCAAGCCAACACTTTGTTCAAAAACAAAACTAGCTTTTCAACAGACAAAACAACTTTCAATAGATTCCAGTGCCGCATTCCGTAGCACACACCGCTGTAGAACCTTGTCCATTGATACCTCAGATTGAGCAACGAAAGCCGCTGTCAGTTGAAAACACCGACACAACCCGAAAACAGGGCTGTTAACAGCTAAACTAGTCACCACTTTTGGCCAAGATTCCCACCCGAAATCGCGTCAAACAATTTCCGAAGACGTCTATTTCACTTCGATCAAATTCCGAACGCATTGAGGCCCAACGAGTTTAATCGCAACCGATTGCGCAACCTGTTTGAGATAAAAAGAATCCAATTCTCCGGTCATCCGAAGGATGCCACCTTCAACAGAATATTCGATCGCTTGAAGTTGAGGATATCCCAACTGCTCAAACGATTCTTGCAATCGTTGCTTGAGCATACTCGAAGAGCTCGAAAACGAGGGCTGTTCATTAGAAGTTTGAGGTTTAGGCATATTAGTTGTCTTACCAGACGGATAATCACTCGGCACAATCACCTTCTCGATCGCTCCCTTTGACGAGTGCCTTACGCGGTTAATCTAGCAGATGCGACTGAGCCAAACCAGCATACTATCGTCTGGAGATCGACACTAAATTTGGTTCTAAACAATTATTTCCCCACCCGTATTGCTTGCGAGAAACCGGCTTTTAAGCCATGTCGCCTCGCCAGCGGGTCAATTCGACAACGATCCGAAAGCTGCTGGAAACTCTCTTGGCCATTACCAATTAAGGCATTATCAAAAGCAAATCGAGCTGAATATCCTGGCAATACAATTCGCGGATCCCACGCGTTTATCGATTCGGCAGTTAACTCGTAAGTATGCCCAACAAGATTATTAGTACAGTTATTAAAAAACGTACTATAAAATTCTGGCTTCTGAGCCAACTGATTCATCCGATCGGAGATATCGACAAACAGCATTTGCACACTTTTGGGATCCGTATTTAGCGGAAACATCCAAACCTGGTCCTTCGGCCGCATCACCGTCCGAACACCGATTAAATCAATTTCACTCCCGATTACGTAGTTCAATTCATAATTACGAAAAATTCCTTTAATAGGGGAATACGACTCTCCTTTTTCCCTACGAATCTCTACCGATACCGAAAAATACTGAGGCCCAGTTGCAGTTTCGATTTCAAACGTCAAAAACGTATGTGCCAACCCTTGCATCCAAGTAAACTTTTGTACTAAAAACCAGACGCGCCGTAGCTCACTCAATTTAAAATCAAACTGTTTATATGACACATCAAAATCACTCTCGCTGCGATACCGGTTAGCACGGAAATTCTGAACGCTCACATTGTCCGTTTCTATTAAAACCTTTGGCAATTCCGCCTGGTCTGCCGCCCAGGTGCGATCAATCATTGGTTGTTGCAGCAAAGTAAGACAATAAACACCGGCGATCGAGAACGATAATCGCTGTAGCCAAACCGTTTTGATTTTTACCGTGAACCACAGCCACACAAAATAGCTCAGGAACACGACAGAAAAAATCTTAGCCGCCCATTCCGGCAGCAATTGGAAATACCAGATAGCTCCAAACGCCCACACACCCAACACGATCGCGCTGCACCAAGCCAAAACCCACGCCAGCGACAACCCAAATCTCAACCACTTAGACTTCCGTGTTTTCATTATTGCCGTTTACGAGCTATTGGTGCTTGGGCTGAAATTAAAACGAACTCGACCTTGAATGCCTGTTACCACAACATCGACGATCATGAAACATTGAATCAATTGTAACTAAACATCTGACCATGCCTCAAAACCAAAACAAACACGTCAGTAAGTTTCTCAGCCTGATCCTACGGCATCAACCCGGAACCGTTGGCATAAAACTCGACGACGCCGGTTGGGTTGGTGTCGACGCCTTATTGTCCGCTATCAACCGTCATCCCAACAAAATCACGCTCGACCGAAAATCGCTTGAACAGATCGTGGACAGCAACGACAAACAGCGGTTCGAGTTTAATGAATCCCGCTCATCTATTCGAGCCCGACAAGGTCACTCGATCGAAGTCAACCTGGGCTATCCGCCGACCACGCCGCCGGAGACATTATTACACGGGACTCCTCGAAAATTCGTCGCATCGATTTTAAAAACTGGACTCAAGAAAATGAACCGGCATCACGTTCACTTGCACACAGACAAAAAAACGGCATCCGCTGTCGGTGCCCGTCGCGGCGATTCGGCGCTTTTGTTGGTCCGCTCAGGTGACATGCATCATGCAGGTTTTGAATTTTTTGTTACCGAAAACGGTGTTTGGCTAACCGATTTTGTTCCACCCGAATTTATTGACTCGTCATCCGTAGTTTGAAACTCTCAAACATCCGTTCAATGTACCCACCGCCTCGTTTGATCTTTGGATCTTCGACTGGCATCGCAAGAATCGCTGGCATCTCACTTTCAAACACCCGCCAATGTCGGTCCACGATGTTAACCGCCGTAAGCGCATAGAATGCATTTCCGTTGTTCATATCACAATACTTGACCACGACCTGTTTTGCTTTCGCAACAGCTACCGCATCCCCATTAAACTTAATCAACGTTTCAGCCGCCGTTAAGGCAACTTCTGGCGCTTGATCGTCTAGTAACCGTTTCACTTGATCGCCGTACTGCCGTAACACCGCTTTGCCACTATTAAGCAATCCCACCGCAGCCCAATAACGAACAACCGGATTCTTTGCCGCGACCGCTTCCACGTACCTTGGTACACTCACTTGGTTCCCGTTAAAATCCTCATCGTGGCGGCATATCGAACTGGCGACCCCCACCACGTCCGCAAGCGGATAAGCCACTTCGTCGTTGCCAAAATCTCGGCGACTCCTTTTAGAATTGGCGGTGATGGATTGCAAGCGCCCCTCGTGCACAAATCCCAAATCGCGGATCTTTCGAATGTTATCAGTAAAAACCTTGCGAAATGTTTGCAACTTAGCTTGGTACTGAGGATCCTCCACCAAATTTTTGGTTTCATCCGGATCGACGCTCAAATCATAAAGCTCCTCACCTGCCCTTGGCTGCCAAAAACTAGACTGCAAGGGATTTAATTCTCCAGCTTCAAACATCTCCAACCACTTGCGGGTTGAAGGTGTTTTCATCTGAAACTGCAACCGCTGCCCAGCCGGTAAATGAGGCATGAAGTTCCGTACGTAAACAAATTGCTTGTCCCGAACGCTATAAGAAAGATCCGGCCGTTCGTCCATTCGCTCTCGAAATCCAAACAAATACTCCGGTTGGTCTCCCACTGCGGTCTGCTTGCGACCGAGAAAGGCATGACCTTGCATGAATTCCGGTGCCTCAATACCCGCAATGCTGAGCATCGTCGGTGCAAGATCAACAAATCCGACGGGTCGTTGTGACCGGCCACCAGGCGTATACTCATGTGGTGCGAATTCGGCACGCAGTTTTTCTGGAACATAAACCACAAACGGTACGCGCATCCCCGAATCACCCACATATCGTTTATGCCGAGGCATTCCGCTACCGTGATCGCCAAAAAAAACAACGATCGTGTTGTCAGCCACACCCGCCTGTTCCAACTTCTTCAGTTCGCTGTCAATCCAAGAATCCATCTTCATTAGGTTGTCATAATACTGTGCCCAATCTTTTCGAATTCCAGGGACGTCTGGCCAGTACGACGGAAGTTTCACAGACGCCGGATCAACGACAGCCAGATGGGGGCGTGTGCGAATTTTCCCTTCATGCGTTCCACGGAAGTTAACAACAGCAAAGAATGGTTGGCCCTGCTTCCGCTTGCGCCAATCAGCCTCTCCGTTTGACTGATCCCAAACACCCTTAGGCTTGATAACGTTGTAGTCCTCTTTCGAATTATTCGTGCAGTAATATCCGGCTTCTCGCAAATACTGTGGGAACAGTTTGATATTCGCGGGCAGCTTAACTTGGGACCGCATATTTCCGGCCCCTAAGGTTCCAGCGTACATACCAGAAATAATAGTGGTCCGAGCCGGTGCGCAAACTGGGTAGTTCGACCAAGCAACGTCGTACGTCAACCCTTGAGCCGCCAAAGCATCTAAACGCGGAGTCTCGGCAGTCGTGTCACCATAACAAGCAAGTTGAGGACCGATGTCTTCGGTGGACAGCCAAAGCACATTCGGCAACACAGACTGATCACTGTCTTCCAGGGCTAAAGCCGCGCTGCCACAAACGGACAACACCATAAACGTGGCAACACATCCAAGTAAGATCTTCATCTTGAAATTTTCTTGTACGGAACCGATTAGCCATTTCCAACAAGGCCCATTCCTTAACGATGCATTCAAATTAGAAAGCACAAACGAAATTATCGTCTTCGCGGCTCAATGCTCAGAAAGTCAAGCGGGCAAGCGCCATTGCGGAAACAAAACCTAGCCCTAATTGTACCCTAACGACACAGAAGCCGGCTACCTTTCAAGGAGATATCGACCGCACCCTACCGCATGATATTGCGTGAGTTTTCTCGCCAAATGTCTTCATCACCTGACAAATCAAGCGGCCCCGGCAAATTCGGGCTGATATACACTAACTCGTTCCGTAACAAATTCTCAGTACGCTGGTCGGTCGTAACCGCCGACAACTCGTATTCCAATTCAGCGTCGTAGTCATCAGGATCAATCCTAACATTCGACGAAGCGTAGTGAACGTACTCGACTGGAATGGTACGAGGCTCCACCGCGATTGGCATTGGCTCACGAGCAGGCTCCTGCTGAATTGGCTGGCCGATCGGTTCATACTCAACAGGACGAAAACTTTCATAACTTTCTGGTTTGGCTCCGTGTTCAACGACGTCCAAATGTTGCGGTAAGATACGCACGTCGGCCCCAAGGGAATGGAACATATCTCGCATGTGTTCATGGCAAGTAAACATCAAAATTTGATGACCATTACGAGAAAAATCATAGAGTACTTCGGCTGCTGCAAGTGCTCGCTGCCCGTCGAAGTTAACCAAAACATCATCCAAAATCATGGGAATGGTCGCACCCCGTCGCGAGTAAGCTCCGACCAATGCAAGCCGTAAACTCAAATAAACCGCCTCGCGCGTACCTCGCGAAAGCTTATCAACCGGTATCGTCTCGTCATCCCGATTATCAACCAGCAGTTCCTCGCCAATTAATTTAGTCCAAATCCGCTTGTACTTGCCTTCGGTCAATCGTTCCAGATAATTCGATGCATCTTTGAGCGTTTCAGGCTGCCGTTTCGACTCGTAGCTTTCACGGATGATCTCCAGCAACTGCGTGCTAGAAGCCAGGACTTGCCAGTCCTTTTGCAGCTTGGATATTTGCGCGTTTACAGAATTAAGCTCTAAATTGGCTGTATCCAAACGGCTATCTTCGCCCAAGGATTTCACCTCTTGGACAAACTCACCACGTTGTTGCAATAGACGAGCCTGGGCTGCCTTGGCACGTTCGATTTCAGTCTGCACAAAGTCCCATTGCTTTTCCAACCCGGCAGCACCGTAAGTATCTAGCAACTCGGCGACTTCTGATTCTTTAAACTGCTTACCTACCGCCGCTGTGATTTGCTCACTTATGTTTTCGCTTGATTTGACCAACTTATCACGCCCGACAAAAGTAGCGTCCAAAGATCGATAGGCTTGTTCGGACTCGGCACCTACGATTGCCAATAAGCGTTGTTTTTGCCCGAGCAATTTATCGAGATCTCGCTTAGCTTTATTCAAACGCTTGCGAAGCGATTTATATTTTTCTGCGTGATCTTTACGAACCGACACAAACTGCCGTTGTTCATTAATCGCGCGGTGCAAATGACTCAAACGGTCGACAATATTGTCGTTGTGAAAGTTTACACCTGTTTCGTGCAACATCATATCGATACGCTGATTCAGCGCCACAAGCTCTTTTTCTCGCTCGACTCTCTCCGCCGAAAACTGATCTAATTGAATGTAATGAGTCGACACGCGATCGGCTCGTTGCTTTATTTCTTCTAACTGGTGTGGACGAAGCGTTGCGGGTAACCCAGCAGTTCTCAAAGAGGCCTTCCAATTTTCTTCGGCTTTTTTAAGTTCGCGCTCCTGATTAGTCATGCGACGACGCACATCTTCTTGAACACCACGCGTTGATTGAACGCGATTCTCTAACGGCACCAACTCTTCCATCCGCATCAATCGAGCTTCAGCATCTTTCAGCTCGATTTCCCATTGCCCCTTTAGGCTGACAGGCAACTTGCTTTCAATTTCATCGCGTTCGATTTTAGCACGTCTTAGTTGCTGGCGAACGATATCCATCTGATGACGGAAATCTTGCAAATCCTCTTGAGCAACGCCTTCTAAATACTGCCTATACCAAAGAGACCAACCGCCGACGCCTAAGCCAAGAAAGATTGCGACCTTACCCATGTTTTCGGCGGTTCCAAAAAACCGACTGTCACCCCAGAAAGTTTCTCCAAGCAACCCTAAACCGAATAAAATAATACCACCGACAAATGTGACTCCAATGATCGTCAATTTTTCAATCGGCAGAACTTGATCATTGACGATCGAGTCGATGTCGTGCTCAAGACCAGTGCGTTGCATGTGGAGCTTCTCAATCTTCTGCTCCAGTTCGATCCGGCGACGTAGTAGGTTTACATACCGACCGGTATCCTCAATCGTTTCTGCAGCGCCCTGCTCTGCAAGCGAACTGCCGAGACGTTCTTGATGTTGCCCGAGATCAAATTCAACTTTCTCTAGATCGTTTTGGAACTTGGTTTGACGATCAATTTCAAGTTGGAGTTTTTTCCCAGCCTGGTCAAGCGAAGCAAAACCACGCTTACCAAGTTCACGAATATCACCAGCTTTTAAATCTAACTGATGACCCAAACCTTCGATCTCGCCAACCACGTTTGTTTCGATACGGTTAATTTGATCCTTTAATCGCGTCGACTGACGTTGCAAGGATTCAACCCACGGCATGTGCTCGGTTATCGCTTCGATTTTAGATTTCTGGGCCCACAAAGTCCGGTTGATCGGCAGTGCGAGGGCCTCTGCTTTGATGGTTTTTCGGCTCAGCTTGACCTGTTCGATTCGTTCTTTCTGCTTCGCAATCCGAGAATTCAGCTGGTCCAATTTCTCAATCGAAACGTCCCGACGATCTGGCAGATTCCCCAACGCAGCAATTTGATCAATGACCACTTTACGAGAATTCCAACGCTCGCCCACTTGTACTGAGACTTCAAGCAACCGTGACTGGCGATTTTTCTTCACCAATTCTTTTTCCAGGTCGGCAAGTTGGTTGTTGATGTCCGTTGTCTCTGCAGCAACGTGTGACCAACGCTTCGAACGCTGTTTCAATTCATCAATTTCTCGCAGCAGCTTCTGCCGCTGTTCCGAAAGCATTGCCAACTGTGAGGCAACATTACCGTCGGCGGACCAAATCTTACTACGCCGATCGTTTAGATCACGCATCACGTCAATCAGTGAAACACGATCCATGCCGCTTGTTAGGCGATACAGTTGCTCTGCTGCTGCAGTACCATTGAGTGCATTTAGCTCTTGAATTTCTTGCAAGCCAATGGCGAACACATTAACAAAAATGGATTCGTCAATGTCCGACATCAAATGACACAAACGAGATTTCCCGTGTACCGTTCCGTCGACCAAATCAGTAACTGTCAAATCACCGATTGGATCGCTATGGCGATTGGGATCGACGAATCGTTGAATTTCAAACGTCCCATCAGGGCTGGAGATTTCCAGCAAACCGCCCGCCAGCCCACCGTACACCGGAGGCGTATACTTATCGATACGCTCTGGGGAAAACCCAAACATCATCGCCCGACAAAACTGCATCATCGTCGTCTTGCCGGCTTCGTTGTAGCCACAAAACACGGTCATGTTATCGGATAGCTTCTCGACGGTTAGGCCTTTCCATACGCCAAAGCCGTCAATTTGGAGGTCGGTAATCTTCACGACTGTTCTCCTGAACAATGTGTTGGCATCAAGTCATTTGATGCGTGTCAGTTATTTGAATGGGGGTAAAACGGAATTTTCTTTGATGTCAGTTGGCGACAACAGAATCGTCCGTGAAATAGTTCTTGTGTTCTGCAAGGTATTCAACGCCCAACAACGTCGCCTTCCGCAAAACTTCCTCACGCCGGTTCAGAGGCACATCGGTCATGCCGGTGGTAACCTTATTGCTGACCGTTTGGGGCATGTATTGGTGTAAATTTAACTTGAGCGAATCATCACTTTGGTAGCGGCCCATCGCGCGAAGGTATTCGCCCAGTAAAGTGTCTTCCTCATACCAGTCGATTGGCATTTTCTCAGGAGTCTCGACTCGAACGCTGGTTGACCAAAGCCCTTTATCGCCTCGACCAAACTCATCTCGTAGCCACTCCAACACTTCAGCAGCCCACTCCGGTTTGCGAATCTGTGGATTGAATTCGCCGTCGGTTGTCAGGAACCACTTTGCCAATACGATTTGATCGGTAGTGTCAGAAATCACCTTCAACGCTCGTTCGGCAAGTTCATTCTTTAATTCTTTCAATTGCACGTGCTCAGAAATCGCGACCTTCTGCGGCAAGAAACGTACACGGTCAGATTCAACCGTTTGTACTCGTAATTTTCCAGAAGTATCAATGCGACAGATCTTAAACCCGTGTAATCCCGTTTCTTTGGGACTGCGACTTTGTGGAGTACCCGGGTAAATCACAACCGTGCCGTTTTTTTCAAGCTTGATCGATTTATGCCGGCCTCCCATGGCCCAATACTGGATGTGTTTACCGTTCAAAGTGCTTGATTCGTAATCACCATGCGCCAAAGCGATATTAAAAACATCGTCTTCAGGGGGCACGAACTCGCTACCACTCCGACGGTGAGGATCGTAACTCGCCGCCAGAATGCGCGCCACGCAAACTCCGTTGCGTTTATATTCTACTTGCTCAACGACCGACGAACTAAATGTGACCACGTTCGGTGGCAATTCAATGCTACCGGGCCAGCGGTCAGGGTGATCACATTCTCCAGCTACCCAGTAGACTTCGATTCCTTTGTCGTTCAAACGTCGAAATTGGCTCAGCAAGAACGCGGCAGAGCGAGCATTATTTGATTCAATATCAAACAAGTCACCAGCAAACAGAACAAAATCAACTCGCTCGGCAACAGCCGTGTCAAATATCTTTGTGGCCGCTTGGTAAGGACAATTGGCTAACACATCGATCAAGTGTGGTGGCAATTCAAGAAGCCCACAAACCGAAACGTCTAAATGCAGATCCGATGCGTGAATGAATTTTAGCGTCTCTGACATATCCGATGCCTTCCATGGTCCTTAAGTAACTGACCACCAGCGCGTAAAAAGTACATTACCGCAGCCGGCGAAAACCCCTTCGTTGCTTCAGTTTATCCAAGCACACAAAAGCTACCTATATCAATGCCTAATCCAGACGGCCTCTAAGTCGCCCTTAACGTGCTAGCATTTTTAACGCGAGACCGAATCGAACCGCAAATCCTCAAAACTGCCAACCTAGAGAATTCCTATCCGCGGCGATATCGCTTCCACCGTGGCAACAATGGTGGCCGGTGATTAGTGCCTCAGATGGCAGCGGTGCCCTCAGTGGCCACGGAAAAACAATACCAGCGACCGAATCTCTATCTCACAACAGGCATCTTGGAATCGACTTGGTTAATAAACACTGCCAACTCAGTCCAATACTGATTTGGTAAATGATCCCAATGAGTCATACCTGGCACGGCGAAAAACTTTTTATTAGTCGATGGCGAATTTTCAAATAACTTCTTTCCTATATCAATTGGAACCAAGATATCCGCTTCTCCATGAGACTGAAACAGCGGCACGTCGCAGCTCTTGATCGCCTCCGCAGAATTCAATCGATTTTGCATAACCCAATGAACAGGAAACATCCAATACATACGAGAGGCCGCGTCAGGCAGTGAACTGAACGTCCGTTGCAAAATCAATGCCTTGCAACCATGCTTCTGAGCCAGATAACACGCCAAACCACCGCCCAACGAATGACCTACGATAATAACGTCCGTAGGTTTCACGTTGTCCTGCTGGCAAACCCACGCCAACGCAGCATCCGCGTCTTGCTTAACTCCGTCTTCAGTTGGTGAACCTTCGCTTTTGCCGAAACCACGATAATCAAAGCTAAAAACATTTGCCTGCAAAACGTTGCTAAATTGCTTAGCAGTAAACGAACCCACTTGGGCGATGTTTTCGCCATTGCCATGGCAATGCAAAATCGTCCTAGGTTGCGATGATGTCTCGGGCGTTCTTTCTTCCGACGACAAACCCTGCCATGGCAAGTACCACCCAAATAGTTTGGTCTCGTCGGCAGCGGAAAATTCTACTTCCGTGAATCCTAGTTTTTGACTATCCCAATTGCCAGCTGGATATTTCGATCCCGGATAAACCAAACGATTTTCAAAAAAAACCAAACAACCGATCATCAACAAATAAACGGTAAGCGTGACCACAAACAGACGCCGTAAGAACCAAAAACAACTCAACAGCACTCGCCTGCCAACACCACCGGTTACAGCCGATTCTTCCGCGCCCGTCGGTTCGGAGGCGAGCGATTCAGGGAGCTGACGCTCAGAAAGCTGCTTGTTTAAATTACCGTTCAACGAAATTCCTATCTAGACGGACGAATTTGGTTGGATGCATTTTGGATCAAACGTTATACTTCTGCAACTTTGAATTCAGCGGTTTGCCAACTTATCGCAAAGAGCTCCATTCGATTCTCAGCGATCGCCGACTTAAAACGAGCATTCCGTTTTGCCTGAAACCGACTCAAAAAAAACTACGTCCCATCCCAAATTGGTTGTCGTCGTGGCAACTTACAACGAGATCGATAACCTGCCGCGACTGGTACACCAAATCGACCAACGGCTCCCACAGGCAGACATCCTAGTAATTGATGATGCGTCACCTGATGGCACTGGAAACTGGTGCGAAGAAGTCGCCGACAAATACCCTCAACTTTCGGTCATACACCGCGAGGGCAAGCTGGGACTCGGATCGGCGGCAGTCGCTGGCTTTCAATGGACCGCTGAACGCAACTACGATTTGGTCGCAACAATGGACGCCGATCTGAGCCACGCTCCGGAGAGCCTAGTACAGATGTATGAAAAAATGCAGACTGCCGCTTTCGAACCCGTCGGTGTTTTGATTGGCAGTCGCTACGTCCAGGGCGGAGGAACCGAAGGCTGGCCAATGAGTCGCCGAATCGCATCGAAAATGGTCAACGCGTTCGCGAGGTTCTGGCTACGCTTGAAAACCAAAGACAATAGTGGAGCCTTTCGAATCTACCGTCGCAATGCGTTAGCTAGTTTAAATGTGTTGGATATTAAGAGCTCGGACTATGCCTACTTGGAAGAGATTCTTTGGCGGTTGAATAAAAACAGCGTCCAGATGGCTGAGCATCCGATCGTGTTCCGCAACCGCGAACTGGGCCGTTCCAAAACCAGCCCAGCACTTGGAATCAAGGTATTTTGGCAGATTTTTCAAATGGGCTTGCAACATTGACAAATCTTTGCCAACAGACCTTATCAATCCAACCGCGACTGATACAATCTTTCGCTTTAAACACTTATCTTAGAAACTACCCGCAGAGGAACCAGTACGATGGCCAAAGCAACTGCCCGCCACATTCTTGTCGAAACACTCGAACAATGCGAAAAACTTAAATCCGAAATCGAAGCCGGTGGCGACTTTTCAGCCGCAGCGATGGAAAACTCAAGCTGTCCATCTGGATTGCAAGGTGGTGATCTAGGCGAATTTGGTCCAGGCCAAATGGTTCCTGAATTCGATGCAGTTGTTTTCAGTGCCCCCGTCAACACAGTTCAAGGCCCCGTGAAAACTCAATTCGGTTATCACTTGCTTGAAGTCACCAGTCGCGAAGACTAGATGGCTACCTGAGGTTCGCCGGTCGCACTCGTCGGCCGGCAAGAACCCGTTAAATCGCTCTCGGACCAGCTGATACGGCCGATGAAAAACGACTCTCCCAACCACAGCATCTGGAAGCTAAGAACGAAAACCTTAGCCATCGCTCAGACTCCGCTGATCATGGGAATTGTAAATGTGACCCCCGACAGTTTTTCTGACGGAGGGACGTTCTTGGCCACCCAAGACGCAATCGATCATGGATTGCGCCTCGCCGCCGAAGGCGCCGACATAATCGACATTGGCGGCGAAAGCACTCGCCCATTCAGCCAGCCCGTATCGGCCCAACAAGAGATCGAACGCGTAGCACAAGTTATCCGCGGTATCGCCGACCAAACCGATGTGCCCATCTCAATCGACACCAGCAAGGCAACAGTCGCCACCGCTGCAATCGACGCTGGTGCTCAAATTATCAATGATGTGACTGGCCTAGCTGGCGATCCAGACATGCTACGAGTCGCTGTCAAATCTGGTGTCGGCGTTTGTGCCATGCACATGCAAGGCACTCCGGCAACGATGCAAGACAACCCGCACTACACCAACGTCGTCCAAGAAGTACTTAGTTATCTCAAACAGCGTAAAGCCTGTTTGCTCGCCGCCGGTATCCCACTAGAAAAAATCTGCCTTGACCCCGGCATCGGCTTTGGAAAAACGCACCAGCATAACATAGAACTCTTGGCCGGTTGTGAAGCGTTTCTTGAATTGGGATGCCCGATCCTGATCGGGCATTCACGCAAAGGCTTTATCGGCAAACTACTCAACGACAAAGAAGCCGATCGGGATAGCGGCACACTCGCAATCTCGCTGCTAATGGCCCAAATGAAAATGCACGTTTTACGCCTGCATCAAATCGCTCCCACAGTCGCGGCGCTAAAAGTGCTTGCAGGCGTCGCTAACGCTAAATGAGTTGAGGCCGGATAAGACGCGCGAAATTGGTCGACGTTTCTAAGATTGAAAGCACGCTACTTCCGTGCTGCCATAGCATCCTATCACAAACAAACCCGTCAAAACAAAAACGATTCCCGATCAATGATCGCTTCAACTTGCGACTGATGAACCCAGCCAGTTTTTTCGTTTACTGATTTGGAACCGGGTAGTGCAACCTGAAACCAACCACCCCGTTGGCTCAACACAGGAAACTGCTGCCCCGTGGCAGATTCAATTTCCTGACTGATCTCAAAGTCATGGCCATCACCGGAATGAACATTCAGTTGATCAACCACGGCAACCGCGATCGGCACGTCTTGATAGTCATTTATGAAAAGCAGCCCACCCGCCACAAGCATTACCAGTAACGGCACACTCGCCCACTTCGCGAGTGAAAATCGAATCCAACATGTTCGCAACGCAACTAACGCCCAAAACAAAACTGACGCACACGCAAACGCGATTCCAATCACGTTCAAGCCTATCGATCGAAGTGGAACTTGGAGCCAACCCCAAGCCACTTCCGCAGCAGGTGCTTTGTTTTTTTCCTTATCATCGTCACCATTGGCTTTGTGGCGCAAATCAATTTGCGATTGAGCAAATCTCAAGTTAGCAGCCGCCTTGGCCGATGTCGGGTCACAACGCAACGCTCGATGATAGTTTGCGATCGCTCGACCTGATTGGTTACTTTGCCATTGAGCGTTAGCAAGATTGATATACAGTTCGCTGTTACGACCTCCTTGATCGACGACTGTCTGGTATTGATCCGCGGCGCTGGCAAACAAAACTTTTGCTTCCGCACTATCCGTCGCAGCAGATTCACTGGCCTTACAATATGATTCGTTGGCTTGTTGAAAAACGCTTTCCAGTTGACTCTTGGTAAGTTTTGGATCGACCGAAACAACAGGCAGGTTCTCACTGATTCCGTCCTGTTCTGCGAAACCTTGCGAACATGCCAGTGCCACCAACAACAATGATGTGGCTGTCTTTTGTAGTGGCCCACTGTTTCGCCGACGTTTGGATTTAATTGCCAACTTTTTCGAAACGGCGACGGCGCTGCTTAACTTTTGCACTAGCTCAACCGCGTTGTCTTTTCGAGTTTGGAAATCAATCGTCGATTCGTCACCAAGCGTTTGGACGCCGACTGGCAAACGGTTGCGATCCAACTGCACAACAAAAGACTCAAACTCATTGGCTTGCGTCGAAAGCCCCAGCATTCTTAAAACACCTGCCGCTTGCTGGACCGATTCAACGGTTTGCTTGGTCCGATCAGCGACAAAATCTATCAATGCATTTTGCACATCGATAACGGTTGATGATTTTTGGATTCGCGTGGTTGCTGTTGCTTCGGCCGAACGCAAGTCTGGCATTACGCGAATCAAACGGAACAACGATCGCCCGAAAAACAATACCAACCAAACCAACGGCGGCACGACGGCAAACAGTTTCCAATCAAACCAAGCGCGGCTTCGCTGGTTCGAAAGCAGCTCATGCGAAAAGTTATTCTCGAAATCGGGTCCAACTGACTTGGAAACCAGATCGGCTTTCGCCAATTCTGATTGGCTGCCAGTTTCTCGCGGCGCATTGGCGCCGCTGACAATCGAATCCAACGACAACGCTTCCGATTTATTAACCGTCAACGGAATCGGATCGGAGTAAACGGTTTCGAAAGCTTCTTTTTCGGGATCGAAAAAACTGAACGGAATCGGTGGGATCTCGGTTACGTCTGGCGAACGCGGACGAATCGTCGTCACAAACACTTTCGTATCGTCTTGTACGAAACCCGCCAACGACTGATCCTCGACTTTAAACCCTGTCGTCAATTCACTTAACTCGGACAGCGGCGGAGCCTGAACGAGATCCATCGGTCCGTCACCGAGCACTCCGATTTTCAGTGTCACTGGATCGCCGGCATCGACTGCTTTTGTGTCGGTTTGCGTGATGATGCGATAACGCCCGACGGCGCCTCGATAATCCAGTGGCTTGCCTTCAGACGGAATGGGCAAAACGGTTGTTGAATCCACGCTGGCATCGGCTGCTACAGGACGTGACTTGGTGACCGACAAGCGCCGACCAAACGGAGATCTCCTAAACGGAGAGCCACCAAATGGAGATCCACCAAATATTGACTCGAATGGATCGCGACTACGGCCAAGTTCAACCGGGTAGTTGACCACCACTTGCACATCGTCGCCGTCGATCTTGCCCGGTTTGTCCGGATAGACCGTCGCTTCCAGTTGATACAAAAAGTACTCGCGCGAATCGCCTTGACCATTATCTCTCAGGACCGCTTTTCCTTCAGGACGTTGCCGGTTTTCTGCCAGCTCTTGAATCCGATCCGCAAAAGGCCCCCAAGTCGTTGTATCCGAAAGGAATTGCCACATATTGCTTTCGTCGAGTTTGATCCCCTTCTCTCGATCTTGATACGGTTTGACCCATAGTTTTAAAGTCAAATCCAGCGGCTGGCCCACGTAGACGCGTTCCTTTTTGCCTTCGATTTCGACAAACAATAGGTCGCCGGTTTCGCTCTTGGTTGCCACGAACCGAATCGTTTGAGTTGTTTTGGTTTTTCCGTCGACTTCGATTTCTAGTTTAGGAATTTCAAAAGTGCCGACTCGACGCGGCGTGACTTGATAGTGCATGGTAACACTGCGACTGTCGCTTCGCCGGCCATTGATGATCGTGATTTGCGACGATTGCTGAGGACTACCGGCAGCTTTCACATCGCACCCGTCAATTTCGAATCCTTCGGGAAGCGTATAGCTCTTTGCGTTTTTAATCTGAAGTTGCATCACAATCGGCGAACCGACGTAGGCTTCGCGTGAAGAAATCTGTGCGGCGACTTGCTGAGCACTGGCGGTTGTCGGTTTGATTGCTAACAGCGTCGCCAGCGCAAACAGGACCAATACAACCCGCATGGGCAGTGTTGAATTCCCGGTGATTTGTTGCATGATATTTTCCTTCAATGGAGCGGCAGATTCACAGCGCGTATTTACCACAGGCTGGAAGCCTATGCCACTTACCACTTTTTTACCAATCTTTGTCAACAGGTACTCGCCGAATGCGTTGACGACGTTGCTGTTGAAGCCGTCGCAGCATATCACGGTCACGAACCGATTGAAGCATTTTGAGAGCTTCTTCGCGAGTCATCAAACCATCGCCAGCTTGATTTACCCTTACTGCTGACTCGTCACCTTTCTTTTCTTTGCTCTGATTATCCGCTGTCAATTCGCCAGCCATTTGTTCGGGAGTTGGCTGCTTCGATTTGTCGGCGGATTGTTGGTCGGTCACATCTATCTGTTGCGAGTCTTCAGGTTTTCCTGTTTCGGCTGAGTCTGACTGGCGCGGGTCGGCTTGATTGCGTTGGTTATCAATTTGCTCTCCCGTTTGTTCATTTCCTGATTCAGGAGGCTGGTCCGATTTGTCTCCCGATTCTTCCTTCGATTCTGATTTCGACTCCGAGTCCTTATTCGGTTCCTGTGACTCAGACGAATCGTCCTGGTTCGCGGAGTCCTGTGATGAATCTTGTTGCTGTTCGTTTTGCTCGTTTTGGCCGTCCTGTGAATCAGAACTTTGATTGTTTTGCGAATCCTGCTGAGGGTCTTGCTGGTTTTGCTCCGATTCGTTTTGCTCTGACTCGTTTTGCTCTGACTCGTTGTTCTGATCCTGCGATTGTTGCTGTTGATCCTGTTTGGGATCCTCTTGTTCTTTTTGATCCTGAATTTGTTTGATCAGCTTTCGGGCCAATTCGATATTGGATCGCGAATCTGCGTTGGAGCGGTCAAGCCGCAACGCGCTTCGATAATGCACGATTGATTTTTCTAATTGCTCAACCGCTGCTTCAGGATCCGATTGGACCAACGGCAGAGCCTGAGCATAATGGCAGTTGCCCAAATTGTGCCGACTGCTGGCAGCGATTTCGCGGTCGAGCGATTTCGAAGCTTCACCAAACAAGGTTATCGCCGCGGCGTAGTCCGAGTTGCGATAGTGAGCTACCGCCAGATTATAGTCGAGTTGACTCTGGGATCCGGCTTCGGCTGCTGAAACGATTTGATTGTAAGCGTCGATCGCTTCGGTTGTTTTTTGCTGCCGAACGAGTTCGTTAGCCGCGTTGATTTTGCCGGCCGTGGATTCGGTCTGCTGAGCAAACCCATTCACGGGAATCAACAACAAAAACGCGATGGCCGCGGCTGTTTTGGTTGTCGGCGCAAGCGACGTTGCGGCGGCCTGTCGGGCGGAACTTGAGCTGATGGACCGATGGTTTCTGGTAGCGCGTTTCCTTTTGCCACCGCTGGTCAGCCAGACTTCGATCAGTAGACAAAACAAAGCCGCCCCAGCGAACCACTGAAATCGCGGCACAAAAGCATTGATCTTTGCCGTTTCGAATTCGGCTTGCTCGACCTTCGCCACATAACCATGGTAAACATCGGCCATGTTCACTCGCTTGGTTCCAGCGGGAATATAAGCCGCTTCGGTTTCGGTTGCCATCTCTTTCAAAATACGCCCGTTCAACTTTGACCAAACTTGCTGACCCTGATGCTGTACAAACGACCGGGTTTGCGATTGTTCGTCAGGAATCCTTGCCCCCTGCTCGAAATCACCAAGCCCGACCGTGAATACACGGATGCCTTCATCGGCATGAAGCTGTTTCGCCAACTTTACTGGTTCGCTTTCTTGGTCTTCGCCGTCGGTGAAAAGTACAATCGTTTTGTGTTCGTTCGTTTTGCTGATGAATGCTTCGGATGCTGCTTTAATCGCAACACCCAATTGCGATCCGCCAACAGAAATAGAATGCGGCCCGACGGTGTCGAGAATCTGTTTGAAGTCGTCATAGTGGCTCGTCAGCGGCACCGCTTGATCGGCTTCCCCGGCAAACACAACCAAGCCAACTCGATCGCCCGCCATCTCGTCAACCATGTCCTTGATCTGCTGCTTGGCTCGTTCCAGTCGACTCGGTGATGCGTCCTGAGCCAACATGCTGCGAGAAACATCCAGCGCAAATACGACTTCAAGCCCTTTTTGTGGCACTTCATAAGTCGTCTTGCCCCAGCGAACATCCATCAGTGCAAGCGACAACATCACAATGCTCAACGCCAACGCGAGTGTTGAAACCAGACGTGAAAACACCGATCGATTTCCTTGCTCAAGCCCCGTTGTTCCAAACGTCTTCAAAGCTCGTCGGCGCAGGACACCGGCCCAAGTTGAAACCGCGATTGCGACCAGCGCAAAAGCCATCAACCACGCGAAATGCGGATTTCCGATTTGTAAGTCAATGCTGTTCATCCATTGATTGAAATTCATATCGTGTTCCTTATATCGCTCTCAACCAAGTGTTTTGCAAAACAACGCGGCCGATCAACAAACCAAAAGCGATCAACAGTAAGGGCGCAATTGAAAGCGAACCCAACCGATAGGGTTGCACTGCAAGTTCGCGATAGTCGGTAAAGTTCTTCGATTCTACTTTGGTTTTTTCCAACTGATCAATCTCTTGGTAAATGCCCATCAACGAATCGGTATCGGTCGCTCGAAAGTACTTACCACCAGTTGTCTGAGCAACTTTTTGCAAGGTCTCTTCGTCAATGTTAACTTCGATCATTCGAACCATTTGTCTTCCTGTGAACCGGTTGAGCACCGGAAAGGGTGCCTGCCCCTTGGTCCCAACACCGATCGTGTAAATCTTGATCCCCATCGTTTGAGCAACTTCCGCAGCCGCGACCGGTTCAAGCTCGCCCGCTGTGTTTTCACCATCGGTCAGCAAGATGATGACTTTACTTTTCACCTTTTCTTCTTGTCGCTCGTCCAACGCATTTAATTTTTCAACCGCTAACGCAATCGCGTCACCGATCGCCGTACCGTCTTCACTACGTACTTCTACGATTTCGGTTTTGTTTAGGTTCGCCACCACAAATCCGTGGTCCAATGTCGGCGGCGTGACGCCATCGGCAAACCCGGCAAACGTAATCAAACCAACCAAATCACTGAACCGGCCCTCTAAGTCTTGGTCGCCTTCGGGATCTCCGGTCACGAATTTCCCTGCCACGTTTTTGATCGCGGTCAGACGATCCACGTGCTCTCCATCGATTTTGAAGTCCAACGCTTGCATGCTACCGCTCCGGTCAACCACCATTTCGATCGCAATCCCTTCGCTATTGACGATCGTTCTATCGCGTCCTTCACGTGGACGCGCAAGACCGACAATCAAAAACAGCAATGCCAACAGCGTCAACAACTTGGGCAACCACAACAATCGTTGCCGCAGGGTTGGGCTGAGCCGCTTTGCAATCGACACGCTCGTAAAACGAATGGAACTTTTACGTTGTTTTGAAAACAACCGCCAAGCAATCAACGGCAGCAGCAACAGCAACAAGAAATACCAAGGTGAATGGAACATCAAACCACCTCCGCATCGGTTATCACTGCGTTGCTACCAAGACCATTATCTTCGGGGATGTTGTCGAGGCCCTTGATCACTTGCAGCACAGATTCTTTTGCGCTAGTGAATTGACTGTCGGACACGTTTAGTCCAGCGTACTTGGCTTGTTCGGCTTTCGTCAAAAAATCAACAAGCCGCTGTGACATGTCCTGACTAGCACCACGTTCCAAAACTGCTTGCTGCAATTCCTGCGGCGAGTAACTGGTCGCCGGAATATGGAATTCCTGTTCGATGTAGGTGCGGACGATATGTTCCAAGCGTGAAAATGATTGAGCTGAATTCGATATTAGGCTAGAAACCTCGCCAGCGGCCCAGTCGGCTGGCGTCGTCCAGTTCGTTCGACCACGAAATATGAACACAGCCCCCGCAATCAACGCAGCCAAGCCAATCCCACCGCCTGCTAACCAAACGATCCAGCCATAAGACCAAGCTTTAGGTTCGGGAACGTCAATCAAGTCATGAATGTCAGCAAACTTTGCAGGGTCCGACGCCGGTTCCAATACCGATGCAACTTCAATCGAAAGTGGTTCGGTGGCCACTCGCAGCGGTGGCTTGCCTTCGTTACGAACCATTACCTCGATCGACGGAACTTGAAGCTCGCCCGTTTCCAATGTCTCCAGCGTTAGACGTCGAGTCCAATTGGCGGTGCCATTGTTTGCTTCGCTGGGCACCCCCAACAGATCGCGATGATCAATTACTTCAAAAGGCCCAAGTTGCGGGGGCACCGTAGAAAATCGAACCGACGCGTTCTCGCTGGCTGTTACTTGAATCACAACCTCAAAAGGGTCGGCAATCTGAACGGAACTACGATCAGCACGGATCGAAATTTCTGGTTTCGACAAGCCATCTTCTTGCTGGGCCGCCAGCGTGAAGCTACTGCAAAACGCGAAAACAAACGCGACCACCAACAAAACGCCAGTAACTCGCAAAGCCAACCGATGATTCATGCAATCGTTACGCATCACTTCTCCCTCGCATGAAAGAAGCGTCGCAGCGGCTCAACGATATCCTCGGATGTCGACAACCAAATGGGTGACATTTTCAATCGACGAAACATCGCGTCGCGTCGTTCATTTTTTTCAAGGCACAGCTGCCGATACACTTGCCGATTACGACGGCTCGAAGTATCAATCACCACGGTCTCGCCCGTTTCAGCATCTTGCAAACGGACCAGCCCCGCACTAGGAATTTCCATCTCACGCGGATCGGTCACGACGATCGGAATCAAATCGTGTTTTCGGCGAGCGACCTTGAGCAGCGATTCGAAACCTTGATCCTGAAAATCGCTGATCAAAAACACCACCGACCTGCGCTTGCTGGTTCGGTTGAGATGTTCGATGGCGGTTTGTAGGCTCGTCCCCGCACCGACTGGCTGGCAATACAACAGCTCACGAATGATTCGAAGTACATGCCGAGAGCCCTTTCGCGGTGGCAGGCTTTTTTCGACTTGATCGGTAAACATCGTCAATCCGACTCGATCGTTGTTTCGTGTCGCCGACATCGCCAACGTTGCCCCGACTTCGGCCACTAACTCTCGTTTGGTCTGCGACTGAGTCCCGAAGTCCAACGAAGGGCTCATGTCAACCAGCAACTGCACCGCCATCTCGCGTTCTTCACGGAACAACTTGATGAACGGCTGGTGACTGCGAGCTGTGACATTCCAATCGATCGTGCGAACATCATCGCCGGGCTGGTAGGGGCGAACTTCTTCAAACTCGATACCGCGTCCTTTGAAAGCCGAATTCCACGAACCAGCTAGTAGCTCGTCAACTTTGTGAGAGCTGCGAATCTGAATTCGTCGAATTTTTTGAAAGACTTCTTTGGGGATCATCGTTGTATGTGGATTCAAAATTTCCGCTGGTCGACCGTATCACGTAAACAAACTAGGAGCGACGCATCTACGGCATCGGAATGTGATTCAAAACCTGCATCACGATCGCCTCCGAAGTGAGCTCTTCCGCTTCTGCCTCGAAGGTTATCGCAACACGATGCCGCAGCACGTCCAGTGCAATCTCGCGAACGTCCGCCGGAGTGACGTATCCTCGACCAGCCAGAAACGCGATCGCCTTTGCGGCCAGCACCAAGTTGATCGTGGCTCGTGGCGAACCGCCAAACTGAATCATCTGCTTTAAATTCAATCCGTAAGATTCTGGCGAACGAGTTGCCATCACAAGATCAACCACATAGCCTTCGACTTTTTCATCGACGTGAATCAAGTCGATCAGTTTCCGCGCGGCCAGAATTTGTTCGGGGCTAGTGACCGCATTGATTTCCACGCTGGTCGATGTTTTGCTCATCCGCCTTAAAATCAAAAGTTCCTCGTCGCGATTCGGATAGTCCACGACCACTTTGAGCATGAAGCGATCGGTTTGTGCTTCGGGCAGCGGATAGGTTCCTTCTTGTTCGACCGGGTTTTGAGTCGCCATTACTAGGAACGGGTTGTCTAGTTTGAAGGTTTCACTGCCGATTGTCACTTGTCGTTCCTGCATCGCTTCCAGGAGCGCGCTTTGAACTTTCGCAGGGGCGCGGTTGATTTCATCGGCCAGCACCAGATTCGAAAACAACGGCCCCTTCTGAACGACGAACGTTTGGTCTTGCGGTCGGTAGACTTGCGTACCGATCAAGTCCGCTGGCAACAGATCCGGCGTAAACTGGATTCGTTGAAAGCCGGTATTGATCGCTTTTGCGAGACTGGCGACTGCTGTCGTTTTAGCTAATCCTGGTACGCCTTCGATCAGCAAGTGGCCACCGGTGAGCAAGCCGACCAACATTCGCTGGACGAGCGTCTCCTGTCCGACAAGGACACGGTTGACCTCGGTTACGATTTTGCGAAACGGCTCGCTGGCGGCTTGAATTTGAGTGCCGATCTGGTTGATTTGATCATGTGTGATTGTCATGTCAGTATTCTTAATTCCGTATTGTTCGCAGAAGATAGTCGTCAGTACTGCTGATTTCTTAGCAGTAACTGGCAAAATTTCAGGTTTCAGGCCGATTTCGATTCTCTAAAGTATCACCTGCAAAATAAATGCCAATTTGGCCCTCAATCTCCAATTCACCGACCTTGGACCCAACAAGGACTTTACGTCGTATTGAAGCAAGTCAGGGCTCCGGTTGTTTAAACCCCTAAGCCCGCTTTAGGTTCTCCGTTGAGGGGATTAAACGGACCAATAAATTGGTATAACCTCTGTGTTTAGTGCACTATTCGTTGCCACGAATACGCCATCACCTCTGCTACTCCGAATATCTGACGGTGTTGTAATTAATGAAACGCAACAACATATTAACCATGAAACATACAAATTTAGTTCTTTCAAAAATCTCGCTTTTCTTGCTGGTGTTGGCGATAACGCAGGTTGCCTTCGCCGCTGAGAACGAACCGGCGGTACAAGAGAACGACGCGGTTCTGGAGGCCATCCCCAAGGACGCCCGTTTCGACCTGAGGGGTGTCGATGAAGAGGTGCACGCGATTGTCGGTCGCCTGAGCATTAGACGGCAATTCCTCGGGAAGCAGGTGACTCCGCCCTATCGGGACGCCGTTCAATTCCACTGCTTCAATGAGGAATAACTCAAGCAGTCAGTCTTCACGAAACACGGAACATCATTGACCGGTCCTCACGCAAAAGCGGCAAGACGAATGTTGAGACGGTGACACTCTTGTCAGTTGGCGAGGTTTCCTACTCATACATTCCGACAGCAAAATCCTGCCGCAACCGCACGGGTTGATACGTCGGATTGACCTGCTCAAATTTTTGTTCAAAGCGGGCGTTGCAAAACCTAAAACCATTTTTTATATTTCGTTTTTTCGGTAATTAGCACGCTAATTGCTTTCCACAAAACCCCAAGAATTTGCACCGCTTCGTAAACCAGATTCCGTTTCAATGGTCGCCAAGAAACAAAAATCTGAATTGCAACGAATGTCGACCGAGCCGCGAGAAGTCTCGATTGATAACGATCGGACTCAGCATGTTCGCTTGGTGTTCGCAAGCCACCGCTTGGAGGCCAGTTTTGGTCCGACTGCTCCCAGTCGTAAAGCTGGCTGGCACCGACAAGTCAAT
>CAZHCH010000051.1:0-4565 GCA_964530985.1 uncultured Pirellulaceae bacterium
TGCATCGTCATTAACGCGATGGCGTTTTTCTTGAGCTGTTTTTCCTTCTCATCGCTGGCATCCTGCTCACCCAACAGCAGCTTATCCAAAAAGTCCGACAACCGAGGCTTCGCGGCTTGCTCTTCATACTCCGCGACCGAGTTCACAATCTGTTCAACCGTGTTCCAACGAGCCTGAAACTCATTGGGATCAGAATAAATCCGCTCCAACTCACTGCGATACTGGGTCGCTTCGACCATATTTCGAGCCAAATCCACCAACGAACCATCCGTATCTTGGTAGGCAACATCCTCCACGATCCTAGCCAATTGATCTAATCCAAGATTGGTGGGCTTGGTCAACTTTGGTCGATCGGCTTTTCCGCAGACTAGATCCCACAACGGGACTTTGTTAGTGATCGCATGATTGAGCAACGTTTCAATCGATTTTTTCCCGATTCCTCGTGGTGGCGTATTGATGACTCTCAAAACTGAGATCTCGTCAGGCTTATCTTCTAGCAAACGCAAATAGGCCAGCAGATCCTTCACTTCCTTACGATCGAAAAACGACATACCACCGACCAAAATATAAGGCAATTTCGCTTTTCGTAACTCTGTTTCAAAAATCCGTGGCTGTTCATTCGTTCGAAACAAAATTGCAAAATCCCGCGGCTCGCGTCCGGGTACCTCAAGACGTCGTCGTAGATCGTAAACGGTTTCTTGAGCTTCAACCGTCTCGTTGGCGTACTGCCGAATTGAAGGCACTTCGCCGTTAGGCCGAGCCGCTTTGAGAATTTTGTCGTGGCGAGTTTTGTTGAAGCGAATCAACGTATTGGCTTTTTCAATAATCGCTTCGGTCGATCGATAATTGTCCTCAAGCCGAATGACCTTCGCGTCGGGCCAATCTTTATGAAAGCTCAAGATATGTTCGACTTCAGCACCGCGCCAACCGTAAATCGATTGATCATCGTCACCAACAACGCATAAGTTCCGATGCGGGTCGGCAAGGCCTTTGACGATTCGATATTGACTCGTGTTCGTGTCTTGATACTCGTCAACTAAAATATGGTCGAACCGACTAGCCTCTTGCTGGCGGATCTCCGGGTGCTCTTTAAACAAACGCTCGGTTAGCAACAACAAATCATCAAAGTCCACCGCCCCCGAAAGCTTGAGCTGGCGTTGGTAACGCTTGTAGCCAACCGCCGCAAGATGCTGAGCATCAGATTCACTTGCGTTTTCGGCTTGCCGAGGATTCATTGACTTACATTTCCAATGCCCGATCCAGAACAAAAGCTGATTCGGCGCCAACAGCTTGTCTGAAACGTTAAACTCTCGCAAAATCGTCCGAGCAAGGCTTTCTTGGTCACCGCGATTGTAGATGGCAAACTTAAGCGGATAACCTAGTTTATCTATTTGCCGTCGCAGAATCCGAACACACAACGAGTGAAAAGTTGAAATCGTCGGTGTGTTTAGGTCTTCGTCAGGCCGCTTTTTCTTTTGGTATTTGTTCGGCTGCTTACCGCCGCCCGCCGCCAACATCTTTTCCAACCGCTCCTTCATCTCATTGGCGGCCTTGTTAGTAAAGGTCATCCCCAATATTCGGCCACCCTTAATTCCCGATTTGATTAACTTTGCGATCCTGAATGTGATCACCCGAGTCTTACCAGTGCCGGCTCCAGCCAACACAAGAACAGGGCCGGACAGGGTGTTGACCGCTTCGGCTTGGTTAGGATTCAGTCCGCTCATACTGTTTTGATACTTGTTCTTGGGGAAAACTGCCACCAAATTCAATTGAGCGGGGCAGGGGGCCTCAACCAACCCTTCTTATCACAACTTATGTGCACCTTCGGGCAGCTGACCAGCAAGCCTATCGGAGGTTTTGGCCGCTTGGTAGCCGAAACGAATGCTAAGAACAAAAATTGGCCGCTATTGACCGAAAGAATCAATCGTTAATATACTATAAGATCGGGGTAGGGCCGTTCAACTAACGAACCATCACTCCGGCAATCAATCAGATAAGAATTTCCCTCTGCATTAAGTGGTCAAGGATTGACCTCACGAGACTACCATGAGCCAAAAATCGGCACTAAAGAACCGCCCAGATCCACGCAAACCAAAAAACACTCCGAAGCCAAGTGTTTTGCCTGTCGTAGATGAAGAAGCTCCAGTCGAAGAATTGACCGGCAGCGAAAAATTCATCCAAAGCATGGCTCCACACGCAGCGACCATCGGTTTGTTAGCAATTGCAATGGTGTTAGGCGTGCTCGCCTGGGGTGTATACCGATCGACCAACTTTATGGGCAAGTCCATGAAGTGGCAAGAATTCAGCCAGTCACAGTTTATCGATATGCGAACTGGGAACACACAAAACCTAGACAACGTTGCCGAGTCCTACCCAGACAGCGACGTTGGAATCATGAGTTCGTTGCTCTCAGGAGATATTCAACTAAAAACTGGTTTGAGCCAACTTGGTTTCGACCAAGAAAAAGGACTGCTCGCCATCCACAAGGCTAAAGCAAGTTTCCAATCGGTTGTCGATGCTGACGACTCACTGAAAACGCCCCTGATTAGCCAAAGAGCTCACTACTGCCTGGCCTATGCAAAAGAAAGCTTGGGCGAGATGGAAGAAGCGAAAAAGTTGTACCAAGCTTTCATTGACGAAGCTGCTGACGCGCCGTTGGCCGACTCAGCTCGCCGAGGTATCGAGCGGTGTAGTAACGAAAAATACGCGACGCTCTACCAGACGTTTAAAAATTACGAAGAAGAAGTTATCGGCGAAGCTCCGGGCCCTTCGATCCCGGATAAGATCACACCGGGTTCTTTCCCAGAAATTGATGCGGGTGACGGTGTTGTGCCCCCTAAAGACGACCAGACGGACACTCCCATGGACACTGGTGTGACCACTGAAGAGAAAGCCGCTGAAAAGGCCGGTGCCGCCGAGAAGGCCAAAGAGCCTGAAACGGCCACGCCAATAATCGAAAAGCCAGCTGAAGCCGGCGCTGCTGGAGAGTAATCTTGAACGGGCTCAAACCGTCTAATCGTCGTTCGAGCTCGACACAACCCAATCTTTCCAAGACGATTCGAAAGTGCTTTCGCCGGCTAACGCTCAGCAAACCCTTAACACGTTTGTATGATCGATCAGCAAAAAACTTAACGCTCGGACAACGCGGTGAACGCGAGGCCGAGCGTTTTTTATTGCGCGAAGGTTGGATCACAATCGACCGTGGCTACTCCGACCACTTTGGCGAGATCGACCTTGTAATGGCTGACCGAGATACACTTGTGTTTGTGGAAGTAAAAACTCGTGGGCGCGATGATGGCACATCGCCTGCTGAGGCCATTGACCAAGTGAAAATTCAACGGCTCACCAAAACTGCACAAGGTTACATTAGGCGGTTAGGTTTAGAAACATGTCGGACGCGATTTGATGTCGTCGCGATCCTCTGGACAGACACAGGTAACTCACCGCAAATCAGGCATTTCCAAGCGGCGTTCGAACCCGCTGGTAAATTCCAAATGTTCTAATCGCTCAAAGCTACTAGCGGTGAATTAGAAATTAAGTTCCCAAAACTAGGCTCAGCGTCATTCAGGCCATGCGGCAACAAACAACCGGCAGTCGAACATTGTACGAGTCCAAGCGAGACCCATTAAAATCAGACCCAATCGAAGCCTGTCATCCGTTTTACGCGATCTTCAAAATTCCCTAAAAGCCCACCGATCACCGACCACTTAGTCTCGCGACGAATTTCAATATCGCCCTGCTCATTAACTCTCACGATTGATTCCGGGGAAACACCAGCAGAAGAAAGATTCGGACCATGCAGTTCATCGGACTCGACAATCGCTTCCAAAGTCACTCCGTTCATCTCAATAAACTTCATCTCAGTCGTCCGATACTTTTTTAGTGCTGCACAGTTAACCTAGGATAAACTCTTCATCACTATTCTAACTTCAATCTAGTGCTGCAAACAATAAGCAGTTTGCCACTAAAAAATCGTTTCCTTCCAAGCGTGCTTCAGCGATCAATTTAGTTTGTCATCGCTTCTCGGCTTCTGATTGGTTGATAATTCCAATATAGAAGTATTAACGTGGTCCAAAGGGGCCATAGTTGCTTTGACGCCCTTGTTCATTCCGACGAGGATCAGAATCATATTCAAGCGTTTCAATTTTTTCTTTCTGACGCTTTGTCTTATCTGCGATCCAACTCACCAACTCGGCTTCAGTGAACATCCCGTCAGAAATAAGTGTACTGATCGTGATCTTGCCAGCCAAAATCCTATCGACCACCGAATCCCGGTACTTCTCAGTAAACCGATATATCGGCGTCGCTTTGCGCGCCATTTGTTCCTTGATATATTTATTAACTGCCTCAGCTTCAATAATCTCGGGCGCCACCTCACTTGGGCTTTGCTGTGATTCTGTTGGCATTTCCACTGCCTCAACCGAATTAGGTTGTTCCTCCGTCGTGGCAACGGAGATTGCCCCGTTGGCTTCATCTACTATTTCCAGTGGTAACGCCTCAGCCAAATCCCCGTTAAAAACATCTTGCTCGACGTCCTGGTAGTAATCTTCCTCGTAGTAATCTTC
>CAZHCH010000051.1:4665-22052 GCA_964530985.1 uncultured Pirellulaceae bacterium
GTAGTAATCTTCCTCGTAGTAATCTTCGTCGTCGTAATCGTCGTCATAACTAAAATCAGGGTCATGCGAATCCGTATCTGCCAAATCTATTTCTTCCACATCAAATTGAGCTTTAAATGCAGCCGCCTCTTGGTGAATCGCCTCCAACTGCGACACCCCCAAATTGACTACCCCGGAACCACTTTCCCAAGTAACACCATTGGTCGATTGCTGAACTGGGTTGGCATAAACTCGATCGATCGAATTCGCGGTTTCGTGAACGTTATTGAGACCACCTCCAACTACAGCCAAATCAGAAAAGCTATTCGAATTTTCGTCGCCGGAACATGAGAGTGACCATATCGCAGGCTTGCCAGGATCGACCGGATCCGACGGTTGTACAATCCGGTAGTCAGCCGCGTCAGATCGCACCGACGGACGGAACAATTTCTTTCGCTGACAATGCAAGCAGTACCACGGCCCAATGCGTAACACATAAAGCAGCAAACCCAAGGTTTTTTGAAATCGTCCCCACTTCTGTCGACAATGGGGCACATTTTTGCTGCAGTTACGACAGTAACCAGGTTTTTTAATCTCGTCTGACATCATTTTTACTCTCCGCGGAAGCCACTCAGTTTAGCTACCATCCTCGTTGTTCCAATATTAAAGCTCTCTAAAGAAGTGTAGGAAAGCGAGGTTGAGACTTGATATATGGTGCTTTTGGTTAAAGCGGAAAATTCCGCACAACCTAAACCTGATTAATTCTAAACACTTTCAACAGCAGATACTGCTGAAACTTTTAATTTTCTTTAGGATTCATAAGATTCATTCGAAGAAAAGCATAAAAGCAATGTCCTCATGCCCATAACTAAAGAATTTTTACTTAGCGTGGTACACCGCCACTAGCCTGAATCTCGCTGGACATTATGGATCACGCAATTCGTACGATTACCTCGGTTTTGGCGACCACAGCCCTTTGTCGTACTCACAAGCCTTGTTACAAATAGCGCCCTGCCAAATCGATCCAAAAACGGCGTCCGGTCAAGCAAGCCCAACCATGAACACCAGACCCATCAATCAAGAGACCTTAGTCGTCGACGAAAGCGAAGACCTCGAGCGTCTCGACTCGTTTCTGCGCCGTCACTTCCCAAAGTTCAGTCGAGTCAAAATCCAACGTTCAATTGCTGCAGGTGACGTTCTGATCGATGGTCGATCTGCCAAATCATCCTCGCGTGTGAAAACCGACCAAAAGGTGTCCTTCCTGTTGCCATCAGTCGCGCCTGAAGGATCTCTGCCCGAAGACATTCCTTTGGACATCCTGTTCGAAGATGATCATATGGTGGCGATCAACAAACCGCCCGCGATGGTCGTTCACCCTGCCAAAGGACATTGGTCGGGAACGCTGACCGCCGCGCTGGCGTTTCATTTCAATCAACTCAGTTCCGTTGGTGGCCCTACTCGCCCGGGCATCGTCCACCGTTTGGATCGCGATACCAGCGGCGTGATTTTGGTTGCCAAAACAGATAACGCTCATCGTGAACTCGCTTCCCAGTTTGAACAACGAACGGTCAACAAAGAATATCTAGCAATCGTCACCCCTGCGCCGGATCGTGACAGTGACTTGATCAACAAACCTATCGGCGCACATCCATACCAACGAGAAAAAAAGGCCATTCGTGAAAACCACGCGACCAGTCGCGATGCGGTTTCCGTTTACGAAGTCGAGCAACGATATCGCGGGTTTGGTCTAATTCGAGTCAAACCAAAAACCGGTCGCACTCATCAAATTCGTGTCCACATGGCTCACGCCGGCTATCCCGTACTCTGCGACAAACTTTACAGTGGCCGAGCCAGTTTGGCACTAAAGGATCTGACTCGTAACGAAGACGACGTCAAAGTTATCCTAGACCGACAAGCCCTGCATGCGCACCAAATCGAATTTGCGCACCCTGAAACCGGACAACGCCAAACCATCCAAGCAATGTTGCCAGTGGACATGCAAAATACACTTGACTGCTTCGCCAAACTCAGACCACTTGAGTAAAACCGTTTTAGTTCTCAGCCACAAGCCGATCTATCTCGGCACACGATAATGCCAAGTGGTCCCACTCAATTGACTTCGTAAAACAACTTCGTCTTGGAGGAAATGGCAGGGATCTTGATCAACCCTAAACTTTTTTTCACTGAAAAAACGGTAGATCTCCACCAGCTAAGATCTCGGTAACGGATTTCTTTTCCTGTCGCTTGCTGAGGCTGTCCTACCAACTGTCGGTCTTGGCTGCTTTCAATTTGTTGAAGCATGCCAACAAAAGGCTCCACAAGACTTTCTGCAATCTTCAACTCCAGCGAGACTTCGTCGTCGTCTGGAGAGACTTCCGGATAAACTTCAAACAACAGATTTCCGGTATCCACACCTTTGTCGATCATGTGAACGGTCGCTCCAATCTGATCGAAACGGTTTTCTAGCATTGGCCAAAAAAGCGTGTGCTGCCCTCGATATGCTGAACTGATTCCAAAATGAATATTGATCGTACAAATTTTTGGAATACTAAAGATGTTTTCTCTTAAGATTGGTGCCCCGCAAACCACCATGACATCCGGTTGGCAATCCGCAATCAACTTGGCCGTTTCGCTCGAATTGACCACTCGCGTTGATAATTGCTGTTCGTTCGGCAATTCAATCCTGTCGGTCGCCAGTCGATTGTTGACTTCGTTCGTACGGCGAGCGTCAAGCTTCCGCTGAGTAATCGTATTGAGCGCACCGATCATTCGCCGTGGCGTCGGGACGAAAGATCTACGTTTGCTCGCGGCAGATTCCCAAAAAACACAGAGCGTTTTGCACGGCGAGAAAGAATTAGCCAGACCCGAGAGAACTGCTCGGTTAACAGGGTCCTCATTGGTGATGAAGAGAATCTTCAATGCTCAATCCTTGGAAAAACTATTAGTTTCGGCGATTTCCTTCACTAGAGCCAACGGTAGCTAATCTCTTACTCATTACACCTATCTAATACCACCAAATTGCAAACAACAGTCGCTCTAAACCGATTATATTGCTTATAACGAATCTCCACTGGAGACAGCGAAACCGCAATCCACTTCTACAAGTTGTCACTCGCCAACAAGGATCTCTTTTTGGAAGCTTACATTCCAAATCATACATAACAGCTATCCTTTGTGAGCACGAAAACCGACCTAAGCCATTTCACAATAGACCAACAAAAACGGCCAGTTGATTTTCATCAACTGACCGTGGGCTAATTCGCAAACAAGTTCGTGATCAACGAAGGGACTAATCCCACCACCATTGACCTGGCTTGAGGCCGGACAAGTCGATTCCGTTGCGGGTTTCATTTAGTTTACCGCCGGTATCGATAGTGGCATGCTCGGAACTGAAAGCAATGTTGGCATTAATAGCAACACCACCAGCGATCGGCGACATGAACTTGCTGTTTTTCCAATATGCGTTGGCGATCGGTGTAACCATCGAACAGTCAACCTTCAAGTATTTGCGCGCTGCCAGCGTTCGCAACTTCGGAAGCATTTGCCGCACCCAACAAAAGGAATACAACAGAAAACCGAAAAAACTACCCAGTCAAACACCCACAATGCCAATGAATTGAGAAACACCCTTAATTCGACAAGGCCTTTAGGAACTCGACGAGATTATCGATGTCTGCTTCGGACAAATTCAATGGTTCAATTTTTTCAGAGAGCCCTTCATCGTCTGGCGCCCCGCCTTGGTTGTAGAACTCTACGACACCGCGAAGCGTACCGATCGAACCATCATGCATATACGGGGCAGAATGTTGGACACCTCGCAACGTTGGCGTGCGGAACTTGAATTTGTCTTCTTCTTTTTGAGTGTGTTCGAAACGCCCTAGATCTCGATTTTCACGCTCAAACCCAACGCCTGTATTATGAAATTCGTGATCCGAAAACGTATCGCCGTTATGGCACTTCCAACACTTTCCACGACTTTCAAAAATCCACAACCCTTGCCTCGCCTTTCTATTTAACGACTTGTAATCCGCATCACGAAAACGGTCGACTTGAGTTTCACCCAACAACAACGTCCGCTCAAAACTCGCAATCGCTTGACCAATCGATTTCGCTGTAATCGATTCGCGCGCTCCATTCGTATCAAACGCTTGCTCGAACAACGATACGTATCCCTCATGACTACGAAGTTTTTTCAGGATGATCTCAATGTCTCCCGAAAGCTCATTCGGGTTGGACAACGGGTGGACAGCTTGCTCTTCTAGCGAATCGACTCGACCATCCCAAAACAGAACCGGTGCGTACGCTTTGTTTAACAGCGACGGCGCATTACGTGTTCCTTTGCGACCATGAATTCCGATCGCAACTGGATCGGGACTGGCAAACCCATGGTCAGGTTGATGGCAGGACGCACAAGAATGAGTACCATTCTCAGACAGCACGGGATCGAAGAACAGCTTTCGGCCCAGTGCAACCTTTTGCTCAGTCAGTAAGTTATCTGCTGGGACTTGAGGATTTTGAGTTAACCCTTTTGGTAAAGGCGCCGCCAAATCGGTGGCGGGCAAGTTATCTTGAGGAACAACAGTTTCGTCCGACTGTTGATGGGACAACAAGGAAATGCAGAAACAGCCAGTAATAAAACAAGTTATCAATTTCATGTCAGTAGACCACTTATTGTCTGGTTCTTTGGAAATCGGAAATTTTAATAAAAGTAGAACGACAGTAGGATATAAACTCTAGCCGCAAAGTAGGCAGAATTCAGACGTAGGAAACAGATTGGGAAGAATTGCCTTTCGCCAAGTACCTCTGTTCGGTTAAATGCCCTGCCTCCAGCTACCAACGAATATAAACTGAAAATCTTCCGAACCAAATCACTACCTCCACGATCCATACAGTGATCGCGATTTTCTTGTATAATCAATGATAGTCGCAGTCCAGAGGAGATTTCGTCACTCCATTGGTCCGAAAACACCGTTGCCACCAAACTCTGCTCTTACCTCAATCCAAAAACGACTCGTGGAAGATCGCAAACGCAGCCAACAAGTTCAACAAGAAATCGCAATTGTCGTCCGGGTAGTGCTACCCTCGGATCCCGTGGAGTTGTCACCGTTGGACGAAATCCAAGGCTTGGCTGAAACCGCTGGAGCGATCGTTGTCGGTGGCATGGTTCAGCGTCGTGACAAACCCGACAATACCGCCTACTTGGGTAAAGGAAAAGTTGCCGAACTGGTTGAACTGGTTGAATTTCATGCGGCTGATTTTGTGATCTTCGACAACGAACTAAGCCCTGCCCAAAATCGCAACCTCGAAGTCGCCACGGGAGTTAAAGTACTAGACCGAACCGAACTAATTCTAGACATCTTCGCCACCCACGCGCAGACCTACGAATCGCGACTGGCGGTCGAACTGGCTCAACTAGAGTATTCGTTGCCTCGATTGAAACGAATGTGGACCCACCTGTCGCGAATGAAAATGGGCGTCGGTATGCGGGGTCCCGGTGAGAAGCAACTCGAAACCGACCGACGCCTAGCCACCAAACGCATTCACGATCTTAAAGCCGAAATTTCAAAAATCGAACTACGAAAAGAACGCCAAGTCGCGTCGCGGCGTGGTTCGATGACCGTCTCGTTGGTCGGTTACACCAACGCTGGCAAGAGTACATTAATGAACTCGCTGACCGACGCCAAAGTATTGGCCGAAGATAAACTGTTTGCGACCTTGGACACTCGCACCCGTCGCTGGACGCTACCTAGCTGGGGTCCTGTTCTGCTTTCGGACACTGTTGGCTTTATCCGAGACCTACCCCACGGCTTGATCGCCAGCTTTAAAGCCACGCTCGAAGAGACTCGGCAAGCCGATCTGTTGCTGCACGTTGCCGACGCCAGCAACCCACGAGTCGCCGAGCAAATCAGTAGCGTTTACGAAGTCCTGCAAGAACTTGGGATCGAGGAAAAAGACACACTGCTTGTTTTGAACAAAGTTGATCAAGTTCAAGAAGTCGCGATCTACGATGCAATGTTGAATCGTTACCCAAACGCAGTCCCGGTTAGCGCAAAAACGAAAGCCGGATTTGACAAACTTCATTCGGTTGTCAGTGATGCCCTAAGCCGCTCGTTTCAAGATGTGGACATTGAAATGAGTGTGACCAACGGCAAGCTGTTGGCGTACATTGCCGCCAAAGGCGAGATCATTTCGACTCAGTATTCAGAAGATCAAGTTGTCGTTCACTGCAAACTACCACAGAAATACCTCGGCCGAATCGACCCGACCGACGTCATTGTTACTCCTCACAATCCGTCGACGTGGCCGGAATCCGAAAACAAAGCCGAAGAACCAAAACAGCCATTTTCTGACGCAGCGCTCGATGCCAAACCGCCGTCGATTGGTGAACAATACGATACGATTTTGACGCCGACCGATCCGCCCGCTTGCGACCCTTCACAGCCGATGGATCCCCAGTGAAGCGAACGATCGCAAACAAACGGATCATTTTAACGGGCGCTTCCAGCGGAATCGGTTGGCACCTCGCTCTGCAGTTGGCTCAGCAAGGCGCCCATGTAGTCGCCAACGCGAGGCGGTCCGCGCGGTTGGACGAACTAGTGGAAAGCTTTAAAACCAACCAGAACAGTGGCTCTTCAACCAAATCCGGAACCATCGTTTCAGTCACAGGCGACGTTTGCGATCGCGAGTTACAACAACGACTGATCGATACCTGCGATCAGCAATTCGGTGGCATCGATATGTTAATCAACAACGCCGGCATCGGAGCGATGGGTCGCTTTGACGATGCCGACGACGATCGTATGCGGAAAGTATTTGACGTCAACTTTTTCGCCATCGCCGAATTGACTCGACTCGCCCTGCCAAAACTAAAGCTCGGCAACGACGCGTTGATCGTCAATATGAGCAGCATTTTGGCTCACCGTGCCGCGCCGCTCAAAAGCGAATACTGTGCGAGCAAATTTGCGTTACACGGATTTAGCGATTCAATTCGAGCTGAACTTGCCAACGACGATGTGAGTTTATTGTTGGTTAGCCCGAGCACAACTGATAGCGAGTTTTTTGATTCGGCAATCGAAGACCAGACCGGTAAGAACTGGAAAAAACGCGGATCAATGCCGCCGGACGTCGTCGCCGCCAAAACCATTCGCGCGATACAAAAACGCAAGCACGAGATCATCCTGACCCACGGCGGGCGATTTCTCGTTTGGCTTGACCGCCTCGTTCCCGGTGTTGCAAACCGGATCATGGCGCGCTACGGCAACTAATATTGTCCGTCTTCCGCGTGATCCCTTTCTATTTACTGTTACTGAATTCAAGCGAATCCAACAACACATCAAAAAGGGATGTTGCATCTCCAGTGACAGTATCGCAATAATATCTGGATCGTTTCGGGTCCACCAACACGTTGATCCAAATCATGGCTTGCTTTGTTAACACGAGGTGTTCCTTGAAAATCACCAACGCTTTTATCACTGGTGCCACAGGATTTATTGGTGGCCGCCTAGCACAAAAACTTATCAACAACGGAACCAAAGTCACTTGTTTGGTTCGCAAACAATCTAAAATTGAACCGCTCAAAAAATTAGGCTGCCGTCTAATGTATGGCGATCTAGAAGATGAAACGTTGACGCTTTCAGGCGTCGAAAACTGCGACACACTGTTTCACGCCGCGGCATTGAAAAACGCGTCGAACCCTAAAGACATCGTAAAAACCAATCGCAATTGCACCAAAAATCTTTTCGAAGCGATCCTGCGATCATCAGGGACTCCGCGAGTCGTTCAAATCTCATCGTTAGCCGCTTGCGGTCCTGCTGCCGCAGATCGGCCGATGGTTGAAACCGCCGCCCCCGCTCCAGTTTCTTTTTATGGAAAAAGCAAACTCGAATCAGAAAAAACGGCAATCAGCTACGCCGATCGAATTCCCGTTTCGATCGTCCGTCCACCCATCGTTTTGGGCCAAGGTGATTCAGCCGGACTAGAGATTTTTAAACCAATTTACAAACTCAACGTTCACTTGATTCCCGGATTTAAGAATCGACAATACTCCCTGATCCATGTCGACGACTTAGTCAATGCATTGATTTCGGTTGCGACTCAAACACAACCGATCACGACCAACAAAACGGATAACCCGACAGCAACTGGTATTTACTTCGTCGCGGCCGAACAACTTTCCTACGCGGATCTTGGACATCGAATAGCAGAGGCTCTTGGCCATTCTCGTACTCGATGCCTATATGTCGCACGGCCGATTATTTGGAGCATCGGTGCGTTCAACAGTCTTTGGGCTCGAGCCACTGGTCAGGCTCGTTTTTTGAACCTAGACAAATATAAAGAAGTGGTCGCCGGCCACTGGACGTGCTCTGCGGAAAAGATTTTCGCCGAAACCAATTTTAACTTACCGGTGCCTTTTGAAGATCGCCTAAAACAAACCATTCAATGGTATCAAGAAAACGGCTGGCTCGACTGCCACGTCCAACCACCTGCACACGCTTAAGCAGCGCGGCCCTTCAGTTCATCACTACCCAAGGTCCAACCAACAATTCACCGTTTGGCGGCCAGTCTATGCATTACTTTCTGCAATGTGCACGAAGTAACACGAAAAATTTGGCATGGCTGATTTCGGCTTTTCAATTCGCTTGAACTCGAAAATAATAACGGTTGCTAAGTACCTTAGATTAAGTATCTAATGGCCGTACTCAAACACGATCATCACTCTTTATCGACCAAAGTTAAAACATGCCCGAAAACCGCCAGATAACAATTTTTGATACGACGCTTCGTGATGGAGAACAATCACCTGGTGCGAGCATGAACCTGGACGAAAAGCTTGAAATCGCACAAGCTCTGATCGATCTAGGCGTGAATGTTATCGAAGCCGGATTTCCGATTGCATCCCCGGGGGATTTCGAAGCGGTTCAGCAAATCGCAACCAACTTTCGTGGCGCAGAAATCTGCGGATTGGCCAGATCAAACGAACGCGATATTGATCGAGCGTGGGAGGCATTGAAAGGCGCGCATGATCCTCGGATTCACGTGTTTCTTGCCACCAGTGCGATCCACCGCGAATTCAAGTTGAAAATGTCGACCGACGAAATCATTGAACGAGCTGTCGCTGGAGTCAAACGGGCGAAAAGCTACTGCGACAATATTGAGTTTTCGCCAGAAGACGCCGCGCGAACCGAAATTGATTTTCTTTGCAAAGTCGTCGAAGCGGTCGTCGATGCAGGCGCTACGACCGTGAATATCCCGGACACTGTCGGCTATGCAACTCCCGAACAAATGGGCAAAGTAATCGACTCCTTGGTCAACCGAGTCCCAAACATGGACAAAGCGGTGATCAGCGTTCATTGCCATAACGATCTCGGTTTAGCAGTCGCCAACAGTCTGGCTGCCGTCGACAACGGAGCAGGGCAGATCGAATGCACCATCAACGGAATCGGTGAACGCGCCGGAAATGCGTCGCTTGAAGAAATCGTAATGGCCATTCGCACCCGCAACGACGCCTATCAATACAATACCACCATCAACACCCAACGCTTGGTCCCAACCAGTCGCTTGGTGTCGACAGTAACCGGCCTGCACGTTCAGCGAAACAAAGCCATTGTTGGCCGTAATGCATTTGCCCACGAAGCAGGCATTCATCAGGACGGCATGTTGAAGGAGCCTACTACCTACGAAATCATGCGTCCCGAAGACGTCGGCTTTGCCGACACCGACCTCGTATTGGGTAAACATAGTGGCCGCGCCGCCCTTGCCGATCGAGCCAAACAGCTCGGGTTCTCGCTTAGCGGCGAGCAATTGCAGAGCGTATTTGCCGAGTTCAAAAAATTGGCGGACCGAAAAAAAGAAATTTACGACGGCGACATCGCTTCGTTGATTGAAATGGAAATCCTTGGAGCAACGGAAAATGAATGGGCATTGGAAAGCTACAACGTCGATGTCAATTTTGGGCAAACTCCGAAAATTTCGTTAACACTCAATCGAGGCGACGAGAAAAAGTCGGTTGAACTTTCTGATGGATCGGGAGCAATCGACGCCGCATTTTTGGCAGTCGAGAAAATTACTGGGATCGGCCTGACCTGTACGGAGTATTCGATTCGCAGTACCTCGCTGGGACACGATGCAGTCGGCGAAGTTAACCTCCAAGCCGAATACAATGGAAAAACCTATCGCGGCCGAGCGGCCACGACGGATTGCGTAGAAGCATCAATCATCGCGATCTTAAACGCCACCAACCGAGCCATCGCGGCTAACCGATAGTTCAATGGCTTTTGGCCAACGATTTTCGGTAGAGTAATTGGTGCTCCGGCCAGAGTCGCCAGAGGCTCTACTTCAACTTCTAGCGGCAAAGCAGTCGCTAGAATCGAAGCGGAAGGAGGGGCCTACCCTCAAGCGCTTGCCTATGACAAGAAGGCCGGCGTGCTTTATGGGCAGAACCATAGCCATGAACTATTGACGTTCAACACAAACGGCCTCGTTCAAAAATCTTACGACCTAGTTCGCAATGGCACCACGTTGGACCTGCTTGTCCACCCAGAAGGCCACAAAGTAGTTATCCTAGCTCATCCCAATATTTTCGTCGTAAACTTACCCGTTGAATAAAAAAGTACCCTTGGAACAAAACCACGAACAAACGCGCCTTCACGGCATCAACAACGGTTCTTCGATCGGGAAATACTTGCAAGTGGACCGGATCAGCGAACCGGCGGTCAATTCTTCGACACCGTAGACTTCGGTACTGACATCGAAACGCTCTTTGACGCGTAGAAGTGCCAAATCAAAATCACCGTCTCCCGAAGCCAGTACGACCGTATCCACTTGTTCAGCAAGCTCAACCATATCTAGCGTGATGCCAACATCCCAGTCGCCCTTGGCACTGCCATCTTGGCGTTGAATAAAAGGTTTCAGTTTGACGGTAAAACCAATGTCACGCAAAATCTGTTGAAAGCCCTGCTGCTTTCCAACCCGACTGTCGATCGCATAAGCGTTTGCTGCAATGAGCTGTCGCCCTTGCGTGACCTTCGCCCAAAAGGCTCGATAATTGAATTGCCGACCGAAGCCCTGCCGAGTCGTGTAGTAGATGTTCTGAACGTCTACCAAGATTGCGATTTTATCCATGACCGAATTCTAATTTTGCGGTCGCCAAGGCTTGGGACCATTCTTTTTTTTACGCAAGAACTTCGCGTCAACCGTTTTGTACCATGCGTGCAAATCGGCGGTCAGTTTTTTCGTCAACTTCGGCTTCGCTTTGGCCAAGTCATTTCGCTCACCGATATCGTCTTTCAAGTTATACAAGTGAACTCGGCCGTCCTCATACCGTTCAAACAACTTGTAGTCGCCGACTCGAATCGCTCCGCCGGGTATGCCGCCTTGATTACTGTAATGCGGGTAGTGCCAATATAAAGCTTCTCGGTTTAGCGACTTACCTTTCAGCGCTGGCATCAGGTCCACCCCATCTATCTCGTGATTGATGTCCACCTTCGCCGCATTCACGATCGTCGGAAACAGATCGATCGACGAAATGGGTTCTTCACTGACAGTTCCCGCTTTAGTAACTCCGGGATAGCGAACGATCCAAGGCTCGCGAATACCGCCCTCGTAAACCCAACCTTTGCCACCACGCAACGGAAGATTGCTGGTCGGCGAACCTTCACTAGTCGATAAGCCACCATTGTCCGAAGTGAAAACCACGATCGTATTATCGGCCAACCCTGATTTTTTCAATTGCTTTAGCACTTTGCCGACCGCTTCGTCCATCGCCTCAACCATCGCCGCGTACACCGCATGCTTTTGCAAAATACGAACCTTTCGTGGCTTCTTCTTCCCGAGCACTTGCTCTTCTTCAGCAAACGCCTCTCCGTTAATTGACTTTGCTTTAGCTTTATATTTCTTTACCAAGTCCGGACGCCCCATCAACGGCGTATGAACTGAGTAAAACGAAAGATAGGCCAAAAATGGTTTGCCCTTCTTACCATGAGTCTTGATAAACGAGGCGGTTTCACGGGCAAGCCGATCCGGCAAATGATCGCCTTTAGGGCTGTCCGGGTTGAGTTGCGGGTTCTCGAAAGGACTGAAGTATCGCTTACCCGTGTAAGGACCGCCTCGGTGATAGCCACCCATATTGACATCAAAACCAAAGTTTTGCGGATAGTGCGATTCCTTTTCACCCAGATGCCATTTACCAGCAAAGAAAGTAGCGTAGCCCTTTTTCTTCAGCGCACGTGGCAATGTGACTTCGTCCAAGGGCATGTTGTTATTCAGGTGAGCCGGATTGAACTTCCCGGCTCTAGTGCCCGAAAAGAAGTTTGTCGCCTCAACCCGCGTTGGGTACTTTCCAGTCAGCAAACTATACCGAGTCGGCGAACAAACCGGGTTGGCTGCGTACCCGTCAGTAAATCGCATTCCCGTCGTCGCAAACCGATCAATATTTGGCGTCTCGTAGAAACAGTTAGGATTGTTCGCCCCAATGTCCATATATCCCAGATCGTCGACCAAGAAAACGACCACATTCGGGAGCGCTGTCTCTTTCGAGGATTTAGGCTGAGCGATCGCGTGTGCCACCCAAACCAGACAAAACAAGCCTACAATAGTTACGAAGGAAAGTTGCCTCATGCTGATCCAACATTTCTTTTCAAAATCAAAACACCGCCTTAATCTAAGGCCATTGACAAAAGCCAAGGTCAGGCGAGCTACCAAGCTAAAACGCAACAGAAATTATTTACCGTTTCCGATACGATCCGTTTTCAGATGATCTGCTACTCGGAACGCAATCTCCATCGCCTGATCATAATTCAAACGAGGATCAACTTGGCTCTTGTAAGCCCGATCTAGATCTGGTTCACCAAGATTCGTAGCGCCACCGATGCATTCAGTCACATTATCACCGGTCAGTTCCAAATGAATTCCGCCGAGAATCGAACCACACTTGGCATGAATTTTGAAACTCTGCTCTAACTCACTCGCGATTTTGTCAAAACTACGCGTCTTAATCCCCGAATTCGTCGCAAATGTGTTGCCATGCATTGGGTCGCTAACGAACAATACCTTCTGTTCCGCTTCTTGAATCGCTTCCACAATCGGTGGCAAACATTCGGCAACTTTGTCATCTCCAAAACGATGGATCAGCGTAATTCGACCCGGCTCATTCTTAGGATTCAATACCTTCACCAGTTCGACCAATTCAGCAGGCACGAACTGCGGACCGACTTTGATGCCGACTGGATTTTCGATGCCTTTGAAATACTCTACATGAGCACCATCAAGGTCACGCGTACGGTATCCGATCCATGGCAGGTGAGTACTCATGTTGTACCAACCATCACGGCGCGGAACTCGGCGAGTCTGAGCCTGTTCGTAACTCAGGTGCAGGCCTTCGTGCGACGTAAAAAAGTCGATCGACTTACTTTCAGAAATCGCTGATCCTAAAACCGCTTCCATGAAGTTCAACGAAGTCTGGATCGATTCGATCATTTCGTTGTACTGCTCGGCACGTGGCGAATTGGATGCAAAGTCCAGATCCCAATTTTCTGGGTGGTGCATATCCGCAAACCCACCGACGCTAAGCCCGCGAATAAAGTTCAACGTCAACGCGGCTCGCTCGTAACCTCGCAGCAACAGCTCCGGATCAGGAGTTCGGTCAGCTTCCGTGAAACCAATACGGTTAACAATATCGCCGCGGTAAACTGGCAACGTTACGCCGTCACGGGTTTCTGTATCATTGGATCGCGGCTTGGCGTATTGCCCCGCAATACGGCCAACACGAACCACTTTTTTCTGCGAACCATGGATCAACACAAAGCTCATTTGCATCATAACTTTTAGGTTACGGACAATCGAGTCAGTTTCGCAATCGTCTAAATTTTCCGAGCAATCACCACCTTGCAGCAAAAACGCTTTACCTTCAGCGGCATCTGCAAGTTGAGCCTTGAGGCTCTCGATTTCCCAGCTAGTAACCAGCGGCGGCAGCTTCGCCAAGCGATCCAACGCTCCTTTTAGTTGCTCTTGATCCTGATAAGTTGGCTGTTGTTTTACCGTTTTGGATTGCCACGATTTTGGCGACCATTGAGTTGACATGAATTTGAATTGCTAAATGCTAAAAAATGGATAATCGAATATGTTTTATGTGGTCGATTTAATTGAAATACGAGTGTTTTTTAGAAGTCGAAATTCCAGTAATTCCTGAAACCTAGATTCTTTCGAATCTTACAAAAAGTAACATGGTAATCGTTCACGCAATTTCCGCTATGCAGAGTTTGCTAACAACGCAAACTTTCCAACAAGCTCGTTTGCCCATCCGAAAGTGAAGACGTTAGAAACCACGTCGTTTCGAAGAAAATCAGGTGGAAAGCTGCCAAATCTCGATCAACGCCGTGCTTTTAGACCGACGTGCGTGTAGTTCTGAACGTACCACTTTTGATAGGCCTGCTCCGAATAACCGAAGTCTTGACCAGTAATTTTCCTCAAGGCGTCGGAAACGTCTTCATTTTGAAAAACACGCGACCTTGCCTGTTGACCTCCAAAACTAAACGAATCGCCCCCCGCGTTCCCCCGAACTCGCTGGGCGCCGGAGTTATTGCTGGCCGCTACTACTTGATGTTTCGTCTCCAATGCCTTGCCCAGTGCAAGGATTGCATTGGTCGAACCTAACTCACCCAATGCATAGCCAGCGCGGTTTACAGTCGCGTTATTCTTGCTGGCAAGAAATCTCGTCAAAAATGTAGCAACGGTTCTTTTATTAAAATCATCATGCCTTAGGTAGTCCAACGCAATATCCGATCTTTCATCCATGACTGCCGTCACCAAACCTGTAATCGCAGACGAAGTCGTCGGTCGAGCGGAAGCAAACACCTCGATATAGATTCCTCGCAAATCAGGATCTTTCGCTTTCGCGAACTCTTCATAGATGAAAGGCATCAATTGCGGATCCGCAATGGCGACCAAACTATCAACTGCTTCCTGCAGCGACATCCGCCGACGGTTTCTTCGCCAAGTACCGAACTTTTTTCGTTTGGTACCCAGCTGAGCATCACCGCTGTCCAACTGCTGCTGAGTTTGCTGATGCAAATTAGAACTCCATCGCGAGCCTTGCTTCGAATAGCCTTGTGTTGCCCAAAACTGATCCTCATCTACCCATCGGTTCTCATCTTTCAGAAATGTATATCCCAGCTTCGTGCGGGCGGATCGATCGTTAGGCTCAAAGACTAAAATCCGATTACGGTGAAACAAAATTTGATTTCGAAAACGAGACCGACCCCGCTCTTGCTCCTCACACCAAGCGATCATGTCGCGATGAGATTGAACGTCGTCCTTCATTTTTTCAACAGCATCGTTGTATCGACGAGAGACAGAATCGATTTTTTCGACCTTGGCAATTAACTTCGGATCCACCAACATCGATTCGCCGGAAGTTGACCTAAAACTCACCGGTTCCGTTTTTTCTTTAGGAACATCGGCAATGCGTCCCTTTAACACAGCTCCCGACCGCAACAACAGCTGATCCTGAACCTTTAACAACTCGCGGTCGAAACCAACATTATCTTGTGCATCAACCGCACCGGTCGTCCCTACGATTGAAAGCACTGCCAACAAAAGACAATAGATTTTCTTTGGATGATTCATAACCTGATTCTCACAGTCAAAAACAATTAGCGTGGAGCATTGACTCGACATCACAGGACGCAACTCTGAAATCAAATCCGTTTTGTGACAAACCAATCAACGTACCGCTGCACTCGTGCTCGATAACCGATGTCGTTGTATATTATCGCTTTTTATCGCTTAAGAGGCTAGAATAGTGTCATTAGACCGCAAAATCCATTCAAAATGCGATAAAACTCGATGGCAAAGATAAGCCAAAACCAATTAGCCAAACTTTTTCAACGGTTGGCAACTAGCTACCGCGCTGGCATCGATTTACGCACATCCGTTAAACGAGAATCGCAATCCGGTAGTTTGGCTCACCAACAAAAAATGAAACGAGTCGCGAATGCACTCGACGGCGGAGGCTCACTAGCCAAAGCGATGTCAGAGACCCAAGGGTATTTTCCAGAATTGGCCGTATCAGTGGTCAAAGCCGGAGAAGCTGGCGGACGTTTGGACGAATCTTTTAGTCGACTAGGAAAACACTACAAGGACCTGGTCGCATTTCGAAACAACTTCCTGCGCGCGATCGCATGGCCAGCCTTTGAGTTACTCTTTGCCGTTGGAATCGTCGGACTGTTGATGGCCATCTGCGACTGGATTTTTTCTTCGCTAGAAAAACAACCAATCAATTGGTTTTGGATGGGCAGTACGGTCGGAAACGTGATCGCCTATTACGTTCTGGCTGCGTTGTTTTTTACTGCGGTAGGTCTAACCATTACCGGAATATTGCGGGGATGGTTTGGCGCTACCCCGCTACAATTGGCAATGAAAATACCGCTAATCGGCAGCACTATCAAATGTCTTGCGTTGTCTAGGTTTAGCTGGACAATGTCGGTTGCGGAAAACGCCGGCATGAGCGCGCTGGACATCGCTGAGCTATCGCTAAATTCGACCGAGAACATTTTCTATACTCAATTCGGTCCAGCCGTAAAATCTTCACTGCAGGCAGGAAACCAGTTTTATCCAACCTTCTTAAGCACGAATGCGTTTCCAGATGAACTGTTAATGCAAATCGAAAACGGTGAAACAGCAGGGCAGCTATCCGAATCGATGGCCATGGCCTCAGAAGAGTATCAGCTTAAAGCAGAAGCGAACTTGAAAACGATCGGCAAGATCGGCATGGTCTTGATGATGATTCTGGCCGCTGGCGTGGTCGCGTTTATTGCGATCTTCGGCATGTCGCAGTACCTAAATCTGATCCAAGATTTGGCGCGTCCCAACGCGTTTAAATAACTCGCTAATTTTGAAGAAGGCCCGTGTTTCCAAACGAATAAATCAAAACCGGCGGTGAGCAGCACAGCCACTCACCGCCGATTAAGCAAGTATTGTTTGTCTACATCGTAACCGATTTCCAAATCACTGAACGTGAAGAACCGGCATAAAACGAAACGGTTAGTTGTTTAGCCGATCGATTCGACCTTGAACACGTTCCTCTATTTCATTTAGCTTGGCTTTCAATGCCGCTGCAGACTCTTCTTTCAAAGACTCAATCTTGGCGTCAGAAATATCACCGTCAGCTTTTAATTCATTCAATTGCTTGCCAAACTCTCGCATACTCTGCTGCTTGGCTCGCTTGCTCTGTTGCTTTAAAGACGTCTCTAGCACAGCAATTTTCTCGCTTTTAACCATCTCTTCCGGCGCCGTCTTTTCCATCTCAGTCGATTCTGTTTCAGCCTTTTCCATCTCAACCCGCTCCATCTCAGGCTTGTCCATCTCAGGCTTGTCCATCTCAGGCTTGTCCATCTCAGGCTTGTCCATCTCAG
>CAZHCH010000052.1:0-21219 GCA_964530985.1 uncultured Pirellulaceae bacterium
AACACGCCATTGGCTCCCTGCGGGTGTTCGCTGCGAATATCATTTTCGAAGCTTGGAGCTTGGTTGATCGGAAACGCTTGATCAAAAATATTCCGCCCGTTAATCCACTGAGCATCTGGTGACTGACTGTCTTCGGACACGATCAATGTGTTGGATGTTCCGTCGGTGATGTCGCGGATATTAACGGCTTGGTCGATCAACATCGTGCCCTTAGGGGGATTGTTTGGACTGCTAATTCGTTCGCCGAAGATCCCGCCATAATCACACCCCCCACGACCTTCAGGCTGGTCGGTTTCTCGGATGGTACTCGGACACAGATAAACCGACAAAACAGTCGCAGCCGCCAATTGGTTGTCGACAGCATCAAAAGCTTGTGTCAAATCCAGCTGGTCCGATACATTTTGTTGCTCCAGATGGGGCAGCAAGTAAGCACTCCATGCCAACTGGCGTTGATTCGTATCGGAACCCGCACGCCATTCAACTGTACCAATTGGAAATTCTTGCAAAGCCGAATGGTGGCTGTGCAGTGCCAATCCGATCTGTCGCAAATTATTGGCACATTGCGTTCGCCGAGCTGCCTCGCGAACGCTTTGCACCGCAGGCAGCAACATACCGATCAAAATGCCAATGATTGCGATGACCACTAGCAGCTCTACTAACGTAAAACCACGGGGTTTAGCAAACTTCCGGCCACAAGCGCAGCGGTAGCGCAGTACCAAGGATGGGGAGATATTCATATCGCTCTCGGGTCTTGGGTTCGTCCCTCGCAGAACCGGCAGACAAGTGTCATTGGCAGGTATTCTGACTCCCGAACAGACCAAGTCAAAACTGACGGGTCACACGTTTCGCCTTCTCACCACTAGATCTAACAACTGCTCTCAAGTGGCAAATAATGCTTTGAGTGCAATCTACCTTTAATTAGGCAGTTCTTTCGAACTTCAGATCAGCGGCAATGGCTTAAGAATGAAACGAGACAATCGGTTACAGCGGCGGGGCCGTTCCAGATTCTCACTGGATTCCCTTTAACCCATCGCCGAATTGCAATAGGTCACCAAAACACGGGGAAAAGTATATCGCTAGCACCGTAGATTACAAGCGTCAAATTTCTTACGTGATGGTTTGCGGATTTTTCCGATCACAATGAATTTTGGTGCGAGATAGCGAAAATTATCAATTTGTTTCGTTAAAAAATTTGCTTCAGTTCCGACTTCGGTCCCCTAAGCGAGCTAGGCTTCGGCTGGACGCATCTTAATTTCATTGACCGATGAATGGTGCCAAATCCATCAATAAACGCCATCGTAAGTATCACTTTGCCAAAACAAAACCACTCGCTAAGTCTATGTACCAACAAAAACATAACAATAAATTTGCCCGAAAGATCGGTGCTTCTTTAAATCGGCGTTCTAAATTCCGTTCAAAAGCAGCGCGTTCTGGCGTGGCTGCTGTTGAAGCGGCGTTCTGCTTTCCGGTAATCGTGATATTGATGCTGGGCACGCTAGAAATCACTTCCGGACTGTACCTGAGAGAATCGCTTTCAATCTGTAGTTTCGAAGCCTGCCGAGTTGGCACACGCAGAGGGTCAACGGCTACTGATGTACAGGATCGAGCGATCGAAGTACTGGCTGACCGCGGTGTGACATCAGCTACTGTCACGATAACTCCTAGCAATTTCGACGACTTAGTTTCGCTTGATGCGATATCAGTTTCAATTACCGCACCAACTGCAGGCAACTCAATTTTTGTCTTTGACAATCTTGCCAATCGCTCAATCAGCTCCAGTGTCGCGATGGTTCGGGAATTCGATGAATAAAGTGAAACCAAATATACACGTTACGACAAAACGAAAATCAAAAACTATGTTTTCAAAATTAAATCCAATCCGAAATCGCCGCCGTAACGGTCGCACTGGTGCGACTGCACTTGAGTTTGCAATGGTCGCTCCTGCGTTCCTAATTGTGATCGCTGTTTGTGTTGAGTTTGCTAGGCTATCTATGCTGCGGAACACGTCTCACAACGCTTGCTACGAGGCTTGTCGTTTTATCATGACTGAAGGTGCTTCTGTTGCAGACGGTCGTGAAACTGCGCAAGCAGTTTTGGACCGAATCGGTACTGTAGAGGCAACGATACTAATTAACGGCGCCGATGGATCCTTAGATTCCGACGGCAACGTCATTGGTGAGCTGGATTTCGACACTGAAACGGTAGAAGCCGAGATTGTTATACCTCTAGCAGAAAACACTTTTGTAATACCTGGAGCCGTGCTGGGCGATCGTTCGATTCGAACGAGAATGTCAATGCGAACCGAACGGTATGCTGGTTTCTTCGATGCCGAAGACGCCGACTAAGAAACACTAAAACACTTTTGTAACTGAGAACCTGAAGAAGATGTATTTGAAGAACGTATAGACCCAATTGAGAACGTAAAAAAAGGGAGTAGTGAGATGTTGAAGTTAAAACGCCGAACCGCCAAAAGATCTAATCGTCGAGGGGCGATTATTCCGTTATTTGCAGTGCTCTTGCCTGTGATATTGATACTATGCGGGTTTGCAGTCAACCTAGCGTATATGCAGGTTGTTGCTACAGAACTGAAAATCGCCACTGACTGCGCCTCCCATGCCGGTGGCCGTGCGATGAGTGTTGCTCAAGACGATCCAACTTTGACGCTTCCAGAAAAACGTGCTCTTGCCGTCCAATGGGGAATGGACAAAGCTTTAGAGTTGGCCGCAACAAATTTGGTTCTTGGACGACAACTGTCAGTCGGTGAACAGGGTAGTGGCAGCGATATTGAGATCGGTTTCGGTAGGTCCGTACGATCCAATAACGGTTTCGGAAGGTATGAGTATACTCCACTCGAAACGGACGAAGTGGCTGATGGCGACGCAAGGCCTTCTAGTCTTCAGGTGTCTGGCAATTTAACTGTACCGCTGCCTTTTCGTGTTCTAAGTACGAGTACAACGGGAGGGGCTAGCAGTCTTTCCAGTTTCTCTCCAGCGCGACGTTCTGTGTCAACGCAAATCAATCGAGATGTTGCTTTAGTCTTGGACCGCTCCGGTTCCATGCTTCACTTCCATGATGAAGATTTGTTAGATGATACGATCGATGACCTGTACAACACTTGGCGAGGGTTTCGCGTCTACTACTATAGCTCTAACCCGTGGTCTCTAGACTATTATCGATGGCAATTGGTAGAAGATGGCATGCCGACTCCCAATCATTGGGACGGGCCTTATGGTTATTGGGAAGAACGGCTGATTTCGTCCTCCGAACGTAACGATGGCAAAGACCATGTCGCTAGACGTATCTTTAGCGATAACTTGATCTATCAACTAGAGCGGTGGACTAACCCAAATCATACACTAGGGCTGCAGTACAGTGAAAGCTTTCAGAACGATTCTACCCAGCCCGATTTTGATCCAGCTGACGCGCAGTTCGCCCACGGTGATCGCGATGATTTAACTCAACCCATGGCGATGTACGCTCGTGATTATGAGTACGTCTACAACGCAGATCTTCCTGGCGCACCGCGATTCAGTAGATGTGCTTTACTGTACGATGGCGTCGACGCGTTTCTAAATGTCCTGGACCTTACCGTTCAAGAAGAACTGGTTTCGCTGGTTACTTTTAGCACCACGGCTCAGCTTGATTTCGACCTACAACGATCGACGGACGACGATGGCCAAGATCCACCCCTTGCCCAAAGCTATCCCAACATCCGCCGTGCACTACTCAATGTCCGACCTGGCGGAGGAACGGCCATTGGCGATGGGCTGCTTGTAGGGCTTCCGCCACTCATTCCTGATCCGAACGATCATACATCAATCGCCCGTCCGTTTGCTGCTAAAACCATTGTTATACTTACCGACGGCGAAAATACTTCCGGCGAAACGTCCCCGTTAGATGCAGTAAACCAAGTTGTTGCTCAAGAAAACGTGACCATCCACACCGTGACATTTACGTCAGGTGCGGATAGAGCGGCAATGAAAGCAGTTGCTGCTGCGGGGCGTGGTCGCAATTATCATGATAACGACGGCTCAAATCTAGTTGCAATCTTCGAAGAGATCGCCAACAACTTGCCAACTGTTTTGACTGAGTGATTCAAAACTCGCTAGTCAAAAAAACATCAACGAACCACGTTTCCATTTTGGGACCGTGGTTCGTTGCTTTTCAGCCTAATGTTGCCACCGAAGCTCGGTCAATGAATGGCATCAGCAATAGCTTTAAACAAAAATTGTTTTTTAAAATTCTCTATTTACTTGGCCATCTTCCATTGAAGAATAGGTTGCCAAAATTGAGAGTTCTAGTGATTCATTGAATTTATGAACCGACCCGTCAGCAAAACAAAAATTTACAACATCACCTGGATGACGACTTCCCCAGCGGGTGGACCTGTCTCCGAATCCGAAGATAGAGTCAATAACCCCACCTGCTATCCAAGCGTATTCAGTGCCGCTAGGATTCGTCTCGCCGAATAGGATGGTGTTGCTGGCACCATCGGTTATATTGCCAAACGTCGTCGTGGAACGATTCCTCATGACACCACGGCGGCCTCGAATAACGCTTATCTCTCCGCCACAAGGCCGATAACTAGTCAATCCAAATGTGCTAGTCAATCCAAAGCTGAAATTCTGTATCAATCTTCCTTCAGGTATATAGACCATTTCATCCATTTCATTGAGACCGACATGAGCGTGAGTGCTGGCAAGAACATTATTTGGTTGTTCAGTTACTTCAGGGCAAACAATAGACGGCACTCTGGCTACTGCAAGTTCCTGTAACTCGTCATTAGTCCACCAAGGAAGCTCCTCAAATGTCGAAACTGAAAGGTATTCAGGTGGAACCAAACTTTTAATATTTGCCTGCTCCATATAAGCGAATATGAAAACCATTGCGCCTATGTACTGTTGGCTGCCGCCCTCGCTGATAGTCAAGTTGATGTCATTTGGGTTTGGGCCGAGGTACCCCGGTGGAAAACACTGAAAAGTGCTTTCATAGTTCAACGAAGCGAGACCAATTTGTTTCAAGTTGTTAGAACAAGATGTCGTACGAGCAGCAGATCGTACGACTTGGATCGCCGGCAGTAGCATGGCAATTAGAATACCAATGATCGCAATGACAACTAAAAGTTCTACCAGTGTAAAACCACGTCTTGGGGCTTTGTTAGCCAAGCTCATTTCAGCATCTCCAAGTGGATATTGTATTGCGTCCTAAAAAGACTAGCCTCTGAGCATCAATGAATATCTAAATGCTAAACTAAAATCCTAAGCAATGCAATTTGATCTTTCAAATTCATCACCAAGGTACGGCCAATGGAGCCCATACGGATTAAAAACGAAGGCTTTGAGTAGACTGCAACGATAAATAAACCAATGCCAAGCTGAAACAAATAACTTAGGGAGTTGACTGCATGAATTCCGGAGCACCGTAAAGCTCACGTAGCCGATGGAATTCGCCGAGAAGCTTATTGCGGGTCTCTGAATAATTTGGCAGATTGTAAACGTTGGTCATTTCGTTTGGGTCGTTGACCAAGTCGAACATTTGCCACTCATTGGTTGCCGGTAAAAAGAACAGCTTATGTGTCTCCGTTCGCACACCAAAATGTTGCGGCACGGCGTGTTCACCGATCTCGTAGTAAGCGTAGTACAGTGAGTTGTGAATTTTTTTCGAGCTGTCTAGCAGTACCGGAAGCATTGATTCTCCCTGTACTTCTGCCGGCGCTTTCAAGCCTGCAAAATCCAAGAACGTCGGCGCGTAGTCAATGTTCTGAATCAACGCTTCGGGTCGAGAACCGGGTTTTACTTTGCCAGGCCAACGAATCACAAACGGCATTTTAAACGACTCCTCAAACATCCAACGTTTGTCAAACCAACCGTGTTCGCCCAAATAGAAACCTTGATCCGAAGAGTAAATCACGATCGTGTTTTCAGCTAAGCCATTGTCATCTAAGTACTTTAGCAAACGACCAACACTTTCATCGACTGCCTTGACCGTTTCCAAATAGTTTTGGATATAGCGTTGGTACTTCCACTGAACCAATTTTACATCGTCAATCTTACCGGCTTTGTAATCGGCGATGAAGTGTTTATTTTTAGGCCTGAAGTAAGTATCCCAAGCTGCTTTTTGCTCTTCGGTCATTCGTTTGTATTCGGGCGTTCCGTAGTCGCGGAACGAAGGTAACTCCACACCATCGAGCTCTTCATTGCGAAGCTTCAAATCGTAGGCCCAAGTTAGGTGTCGATCGACTTCCATTTCATTTGTCGCCAAGGTCTTGGAGCGACCTGAATAGTCATCGAATAAAGTTGCGGGCTCAGGGATATTAACACCGTCTAAAGTTCCAAGGTGCCGCAGCGCTGGCGAGAAGGTTCGGTGTGGCGCTTTGTGTTGACACATTAAAAAGAATGGCTTGGTTTTGTCACGCCGTTCCAGCCAAGCCACGGACTTGTCGGTGGTTAGATCCGTTGCGTAGCCTTCGAACTTTTTGGTCGATCCATCCATTTGCAAGAAAACTGGATTGTAGTAGGAGCCTTGCCCAGGCAATATCTCCCAATGATCGAAGGCCACCGGATTGGTTTTCAAGTGCCACTTGCCGATGACAGCTGATTGATAGTCGACCTCCTTCAATGCCTTCATAAAGGTCCATTGGCTTTGATCAAACCCTTTTCCATCGTTTCGCATAAATCCATTTTTGTGGCTATGCTTGCCTGTCAAAATACATGCGCGTGATGGACCGCAAATCGAATTGGCACAAAAAGAGTTTTGAAACAAAGCTCCTTCTCGTGCGATCCGGTCAATGTTGGGCGTTGGTGCTACTCTGGCTAGTGGTCCACCGTAAGACGATATCGCATTGACGGCATGGTCGTCGGAAAAAATAAACAATACGTTGGGCCGATTAACCGTAGGCTCGTTTGCGTCGTCAGCGCTGGCTGAACTTTTAGCGTTGCAAAGTAAACTAGCGGCCATGCCTAAGAGTGTGACATAAACGTTAACGTTTTTAAAAATCATGAACCTGCCCTAGATTTTTTGATGACCTAACGAAGTGTGTTAGCAACGTCTAAAACAATGATGAAATCATAAATTGAATAAGCGTTGCCGAGTTACTCTGTGATGCAGCCAATCGACGTCCTAACAGATTCTGTCGATGGCTTACAACGATTGTGCAACCAAGACGTCTATAGGTGCTGGATTTGAATAAATTCCAATTACTATTTGACAAGCTGCAGAGAGTACTAGCGAATCAATATCATCCACTAAACCAATTTCCGCAAACAGTTCAAAAGAAATGTGCTAACAAGCCATGTATAGTAATCATTTCAGCATCATTGGTATCGCCGACTGCATCGTTACCTGCTTGGCGATTGCCGTCGCGATCTTTGTGTGCTTGATGCCGATTTACCCAAAGCCGGCCAAAACACTTTGTTGCATTTTGGCGATAATTTGTTTCTGGATGTGCGCATTTTTCCGCGCAGCTGGAGCACCGATCCAATGGCACGCGACGACGATCCTAGCAACAGGGCTAGTCTTCGGGCTTCAGTTCGGTATTTGCTACGTAACTCGCGAAATCCTAGTGCCTCGATAGTCCCGACCTAAAGTAACCGAAGGTTGTCGAAACTACTCTGGTGAAGTCACCACCCGATTGCCGTCACTGATAGGTTTTTTGGCTTTGCTTTCAAGTGTTGCTGAAGCTACCTCGGCAACGGATGGTTTTTACTTGGGATTTACACGATCCGGCTGATATTTATGAGCACGTTTGCGAAGTACTTTAGCACTAATGATTTTGTCTTTCAGCACATCTTCGATCGGGATGTCATTAGCAGTGTGAGTCCGTTCGAGATTTTCAATTGCTTCGTACCCCGACAGTACTCTTCCAAAAACGGTATGTTCGCCATCTAAAGAATCAGTACGCTGCAACATCACAAAAAACTCACTGCCACCGGAGTCTTTTTCGCCTGTTTTTTTAGCCATGCTTAAACAGCCGGTAAAATGTCTACGGGCATTGGGTTCGTAGCACTCACATTTGATTGCGTAGCCAGGGCCTTCGCCACCTCGCGTTTCCCCTTCTTTGTCAGCTTTGAAACCACCAGACTGCGCCATGAAGCCTTCGATCACGCGGTGAAACAGCATGTCGTCGAAGTAGCTATTTTCAACTAAGAAGATAAAGTTTCCAACAGTTCCCGGCGCTTCATTTTCGAACAATTCAAGAACAACAGTACCTTTGGTGGTCTTTAATTCAACTCGCGGCAAATCATTTTTGAGCGCCTCGGCTTGTCGAATCAATAATTCGTCGAACACTTGTTTTTGCAGAATGCTCAAGCTTTCCGATTTTGCCGCGAATTCGAAGTACTTGTGGCTGATTCCTTTATGGATCAGGTAGTCTCCTAACTCAAGCGTGTTCCAATCTTCATCTCTGGCAGCCGCTTGCAGCGCCAGTCCCATTAGTGCTCGCAATGCATTGGCCGACGTTCGGTCATTATCCAATTCAGCTTTGGCAGCGGATTCTATTTCTTTGACCAGTGCTTTGGATTGAATAGCCAGCTGACTAAATTCCCGTTCGGCTGCCGCAGCATCATCGCCAGCATTGCTGATTCTTTTTTCTACTTCTTCAAAACTGGCTGCCAATTCTGCCCAAGCTTGCTGGCATTGTTTCAACGTTCGCTGTCGATTCGTTTGGTTGTCCTGCGCATGAGCCGAGAATGCAAGAGCCAGTGTGAGGGCTAGACTCGCCATCGCGAGCGACCAATTCTTTCGAGAATTCATACTAGAAATCCACCGTGTTAATAGGACCTAATTCGACCCATTCAAATCAGAAAAACAACTTTGATCGTATCGGCAAGCGTCTTAGGCTACCAGACCATTTACGCTATTGCCTTCGAGTCTAAGTGAAGTGGCCTTCGAACCTGAAGAATATCGAAACTTTTACTAATCGTTAAAGTTCAGGTAATCCCCATGAGATAGACTGGTAGTTAAATGCCGGACAACACAGTACAGCCGCACATTCAAAATGACAGTTGAGTTTGCTTCAAGCCGACCCGCTCTATGAGCTTTCATCGCGTAAATCCAAATCCGAGTCGCATTTGTTGGGAGTTATCCCGATTGCATGAATGAACGGGTGTTAGAACCAGCATCCAAGTTATTACGCGTCGTTAAACCCAGATCAGCTCTTATGAAAATCCGAGACATCTCCCCAATTCTCTTTGCTGGCGCGGCCGTTCTTTGGATGGCTGCTTCAGCTGGTGCGGCGCCGCTGCAACTGAATCTTGCGATTCCGCTCGTTCCACGTCCTACACCGGACAAAACTCCGGGCGAACAACAGCAAGATCCAGACAACCTAGATCGTACCCCTGTCATTCGCCCCGATGCGGGCCGTTTGCCGATCACGCCTTTTCGGCCGCCTTCCGACTTGGCCCCTCAAAGCGACCAAAACGTCGTGGTGAATTCGCAGTACGCTGGTTGGGAATCAGCGTCTAGCGATGCATCAGCTGACGCAATTACTGACGAGTTACGCGGCAACTGGATTATGGTCGATGCAACGGGACGATTTGAAGGTCAGGTCATTGCCGGTAAAAACGCTGATGTCGCAAATATGAATTTGTTCTTGATGCATATGGGACGCTTAGTAAAGCAAACTACCGTAGATGAAGAAGGAAAATTCGTTTTCAACAACGTCCGACAAGGCGCTTACGCATTGACTGGTTGGGGGGAACGCGGCTTGTTCACCTTTGGCTTGAACATTCTGGCAAACAACGAAAAATTGGAAGAGAACATCCCGCCCAACAGCATCACGATAACTGCTTTCCAAAACCAAACTTCGATCAACACGGACTGGATCAATCATTACGCTCCGCAAATTGGATTTCGTGTATTTGGCAGGTATGCAGAAGGGGAAGGTGCTGACGACAATCCAGCGCTTTATGGCTCATTAGGTTTGTACAACAACCCGCCGGAAAACTCTCCTGCAACTTCGATCTCAAGTCATGTCGTTAGCCGGGATTCCAGCGGTAGCTTGGTAGGTCGTGTTCACCAATTCAATTCGCTCAACGGTCGTCCTGTAGACATTCGCTCAACGAAGGTCTTACTATTAGAGAACGACAGCGTGGTCGCGGCGACCTCATCAGACAACCATGGTGTTTTTAAATTCGAAGAAGTTCCAAACGGTAGCTACGGCGTACTGGCCGCTGGTATCGACGGGGTTGGCATGATAGGAATTACAGTTGGTAATGAAGCCGCCGGAACAAATACAATCGACTTCACTATGATTCCAGCCGAAACTGTGGGCTGGCTAAATGATTACGCAACTGAGGTCGTTTACCGTCGCAATATCGCAGCACCACGTCGCCCCCAAGCCGCAGGTTGCCAACATTGCAACGATCAAGCTGGTGGCTGTAGCAAATGCCACAAAGAATATCTTGAGAGTGCTTGCCGTCAACGAGGAATTACTTTTGAGCAATGGCAATCCATGGGCTGCGAATCTGTTTCAAACGGCTTAGGCCAAGGTAGATTCGTTCGCGAAGTTGGGAAAAGTCTTCGTAGAACCATCGAACGTTTGAATAATTTTTCGGAGAACACATTCTATCCTAACGAAAATGCTGACAGTATCCTGCAAAGCCTAAACCAACCAGGACTCGGTGGCAACAACGCAGGGCAGTTTCAGGGGCAGTTCCCAGTGCAGTCCCAAGGTGGATTTTCTCCGGCACCCTCAGTTCCAGTAGGGGGCTCTTCGACTCGGGGAGGCGGCTCTTTCGGAGGCTCCTCAAGTCGGTAAACCGAAGTAGGCTGTCATAAGTTAAGGCTTCTCAAGTCAGCGACCTCAAGATGGGTCGCTGACTTTTTCGTTGCAACAGCGAGACACTAGCAAGTTCGTCAATGTTTCCAGTCCGACTATGAATTCGACCTTGATCAACGCCGCATGAACCGGCAGTCCGGCGATCGTGTCAATACCAACCTTGACAAGGTCTTTATGTGTGCAAATGATTTGTTTGGCTGTCGCTCGCTTGGCTGCTTTGCCAATTCGTTCTAAATCTTCTCGGTCGAAGCAATGGTGGTCTGAAAACACTTCGTGGCCGACGACGTTAGCTGACTGCTTTAGTAATGTTCGCTCAAACCCAGTAGGGTTTCCAATCGCGGAAAACAAAAACGTTGGCTGGGCTAGTAGTCTCTCCAATGGCTTCACTTCGCCAGAGGCGTTGATCGCTTCTACTAGTCTCATCTCGGTAGTTATGATTTTATCAGGCGATACCCACCGCTGTATTGCTTGTCGCAAAACATCCAAGGTTGCAGGATCGACTAAGTTCGAACGCGTCACGATCACCAAATCAGATCGTCGTAGACTCTTCACTGGTTCACGTAGCAAACCACGTGGCAACAATCGGCCGTACCCAAACGGGTTGGTTGCATCAATTGTTACGATGTCTAGATCGCGATGCAATTGGCGATGCTGGAAACCATCGTCTAATACCAAGACCTCTGACTCAAGTTCCTCCACGGCGACCTTAGCGATCGCAAAACGATCGGGGGCTTGTAGGTGTGGCACGTCAGGCAAACGGTGCTCTAATTCCATCGCCTCATCGTTGCGACTGGGGTTGTTTGGGTCAGCGCCATAGCCTCGACTGATCAAAGCTACTCGTATGGCTTGTTGCCGCAGTATTTTGGCAACTGCGACAACCAACGGAGTTTTCCCAGTTCCACCGGTGGTCAAATTGCCGACGGAGACTACTGGCACGCTGGCACGCTTGACCACAGACTGATCACCTGAAGCGATCGCTCGATCGAATTTTCGATTTCGCCACGCGATTGCCACGCGATAAAACGGGGTCAAGCAACCGAAACACCCGCGAATGACGGTCGCAAGGAATCCGCGTTTCTGCCCTGATACGATCGCCAGTAAATCTTTTTTAGAGACTATCGATTTAATGCCTGGCCCGCCTTCGAATCAATCTTTGTTGGTTTGTCGGTTTTCTGATTGGAAGATAGGGCTTGGGCTACTTTGGGCCTGAACATAGGCACGGGTTGTGGAGTATTTTTTTGCATTGGCTTGAGGGGAAAGTGATCATCTAGAAACATCGCCCACGGTTCCTCTAATAATCGCCGGCAACGGTCAAACTGTTCTGGATGCTGCAGCATCGCGTCTGCACTGGCTAATAATTGTGTGATTGTCTTGGCGTCACTGTCATCGAACCAGCGATCGAACAGTTCAACTTGTCCGATATCAACCGTACCTTCGCCGACAGTATCAAACCCGATTCTTAAATCGGTCAGGTTGATTGGCAAATCCTCAAAGTGCACCACGAAGCGCTTCCATGTGTCTCTGGGCGAGACCAACGAACCAGTTGGCTCTTTGCCAACCACACCGAATCGGTAGTAGTCGCTGGTTGGAGTTCTTCCGTCGATTGCGATCCTAATGTCGGGGGGATCTCTCGTCCCGTTGACTTCACCTTTTTTCAGCGAAATCCTTAGCCAAACCGAGACCGATAGCCGCCCCGTTTCCGTTGGTGTGACCGGTTGACTTCGTATCCAAGTAGTCTCTTCAGCCAAACTGTTAATCTGCAAATACGATTTCATCGACTTTGCATTTGTTTTGGTAGATTGCCTGACAACAGATGGATCTACTAATGATTCTTGCGCATGACTCGGGTTTTTGTTTGCCGAATCAGTCACTGGCCGGAGTTCGTTTAGGCATCTAAATCGCGACGCCGGTTGCTGGCCTATTTCCCAGCCTTCGATCGCCCCCGTAGCTAACTGACCAACGAGAAATTCTGGATTGGATAGTGATCGTAGCGGCTTGGCTCGCTGAGCTTGCTGAAGTTTGACTTGTAAGCCGAACACGCGTTTACGCAACTCTGACGCCACGTCATTAAGATATTCAAATGTGTAAGATTTGATTGGCCCCAACGCCTCAACTGAACCTCCACTGATTTCATACGGATCTAGGACGACCGTCAGTGCTTTCGTGTCGTCAAGATTGCTGACAAATTTTAATTTTGTTCGCAACAGCGATTTGATGTTGTCAATGGTTTGCTTTGAAATCTCTTCCGCAAATCGAAGATGAACTTGCATACGCCATGGCGAGGCATTCGCGAAATAAAAGAACAGCTGTTGATCTCCTTGGCTGTGGCGCACAGCCACCGGCAATGAATCTACGTTCTTAAACGTGGAGTGGGGTACGTCGCTGAACAGGTGATCAGACAATTGGTCAGAAGACCGCAGCAACCCTGCACAGTGGTGTTGAAAAGCTATTGCCCACCAGTGCCCTTTTGGAAAAAAAAGTAACTCACGCGATTTGATTGCCTCCGCTAATCGCGGATGGGCGACGGTTGACCGATGCTTCGATTGCGACAGAGGTAACAACCCTCGACGATCCAATGGTGAGTGGGGCTGTTTTTTTATTAGTTCGCTGCCAGTTAACCAGCGTGATTCGAACGCTAGTTCGAGACGGTTGAAATCTGGAGGCTGAGCGGATTCGTCAGGAATTGATTCGTTTTGAATTGTGTCTTTTTGAAATGGAACACGCTGTCCGTATGTGGTCGCGGCGTTCGCGAGCAACGTGAGACACGCCAACATGACAGCGAGCGCACACCCAACCATGCGTCCTAGCCGTGCAGCAGGAAGGAGGTAGTTTCGAGGCAGACACAACGGCCCACACAAATGACTGTGTCCGAGCATTGATGATGCACGATTGATGGAGAGGCGATTCATGTAGATCGCGGACTGTATCAAAAGAGGCAAGTTCAGCTCTAGGCCGAGTACGTCTAATTTATGATTGACTCTCAAGCACGGTAAAAGCGTGTATTTCGTCAACAATGCTAGCGTTTGGAGGGATGATTGGCCTTCTAAAAACGCCAACTTTGGCCCGATTCTACTTCAGCGGCAAATGGGAAATCTCAAATTTCGATTTGCTTACGGCGACGGTAGTGTTTAGCTGCTGCTGGTTTTAGGGCAGCGGGATATCTTTTAGCAAGATCTTAACTTGGGTTGGTAGGATCGCGGCGGGAGTTTCACATTTCAGCGTCATCGCCGATGGATCGTCGCCAAAGTAGTAACGAATCCCAACCGTGTTTTCCACTCTTCCTGCCGACTCTTTCGCCAACGGTTCATACTCTTTCCCATCTCGGTCGATCAATTTAAGAGGGTTTTCGAAGATCCAACTCATATGAGACTCGAGCGCGTCGCCGGATTGGTCAAAACGGTATTTGACTAGTATGGCAAAGAGTTCTTCGTTCTTTTCAATTCCGTGCAGTGAAACACTAACACCAGCTTTGGATTGTTTATGTCCGTCTTTAAGCCGTCCAATTTTTCGGAATTCAAATACTTCTGATCTTCCAGGCATCACCGCTTTCAGCGTCGCTTCAAGCCGGTTGATCTTTTCGACTTGGCGATCGACCAGCCCAATTGGAATTGAAAAGTCCACTTCGGCAATCTCCGGCTGAACAGCAGCAGAAAAAGTGGCCGTTGGATTGGGTAGTGGAACCTTGTCGTCGAACTCATCGATCACCGATACGCTACTGGCGGGGATTGCTAAAGTAATCGGCGCCAATCGTGGCTCCCAACGAATTCGAATTCTAATACCGCAATAATCGAGCTCAGGTTTTTCGAGGTTTCGGCGAGCAGAAACTTGCAATACGCTAATTTGGAAAATGCCATTAGAATCTGATGGAACCGCAACGGAATTTATGCCTGCGGGCACAAGCAATAACTGGCCAGCCTCTCCGCCAAGTGCGTTTATTCGTAAGTTCGCTTCAGCTTCAAAGATCGTCATCGCTTCCCAGAACGACGCATTCTCGATCTCCCAGTCAACCTTTTCCTGCATCTGAGTTTCTAGTTCGTCTGGCCAAGCAATTTTGTTGCCAGATTTTTTGGCGATCTTTTCAGCAGCTTCTTTAATTGTGAAATTGCCTTTTAAAGTTATCAACCTAGGCTTGGTCACCGCTTCGACAACTAGTGTTTCGAGTGCCTTACGTATCCGGCCCAATCGCTCGACGGTATCTGGTGACACATCCTTCGTGATTGGATCAAGGTAGTCAAGCGTTTTCACCCCCAGCTTGATCAGGTCCGCCTCTGCAGCATCGCGTTTCGCGACTATTGGGTCGGTAAGCTGTAGCTGAAGCTCCGCAGCTCTAACGGCAAGTTTCATCTCGTCGATGGGCTCAACTGCGGCGTCTTGCCCCAGCGTCGATCCAACGAGCGGTGTAAAAAAAACGAACAGCCCCATTGTCAGTATGCTGAAAATAGGAGTATACGATCTAGATGAAAATTGACCACGAAATCCAAAGCAGCAGTGGGTTAAGGAATTCATGATGCTCCGATATAAATTTCAAGCGAAGGAAAGAGAGAATAGTGTACCCGAAAAAGATGCAGTGGCGGATATTATGGAGGCGCTGTTTGTAATAAATGTGCGGATCTCAAGGGCATGAACGAGCCGGTTCATTGCCTCAGGCTTAGTTTTAGCGGCGTGAATTTGATTGCCGTTAAGGAATCACGACGTAAAGTTCAGCACGCAACTTTGCGCCCTGACTTACCAAAAGAATCTGCAATGATATTTCGCCCGCTGTTGTTTCTGTTTTTCATCGCTTCGTTACTACCGGTCAGCCAGAATTTGGCTCAGTCTGTAAGTACCGCCATGATCAACGTGCCTTACAAAGGCAAGGACTACATTGGCCAGCCATTAGCGTGGGACGGAAAAGACGTGGTTTTGCTTCGTCGAGACGGCCGAATCAGCCGTTTACCTGCCACGGATTTGAATTCAATGGATGTGGTCAAAGAGCAGTATGTACCGTTTGGAAGCCAAGAAATGGCCCGTGAACTGCGAGTCGAATTTGGTAGTAAGTATCAAGTGTCATTGACCAAGAATTTTGTCGTGGTCCATCCACCGGGCAGCGCTAAAAAATGGGCGCGTCCATTCCAAGATTTGTACTATCGATTTGGAGTGTTCTTTAAGTCTCGTGGGGTCGAACCAGACGAACCGCAAACGCCACTAGTTGCGATCGTTTTGAGAACTCGCGGGGAGTACGATCGGTTTATAAAAAACTATCAGCCCGGCTTGGAGTATAGCGCTGGCTACTACAGTTCTCGTAGCAACCGAATTATTACGTACGATCACTCTGACCATGGAAATTGGCTAGATAGCAACGACACAATTGTCCACGAAGCAGCCCACCAAACCGCGTACAACACCGGAATTCACCGTCGGTTCGCAAGCCCCCCTCGCTGGTTGACTGAAGGACTGGCTCAGTTGTTTGAAGCCAAAGGGATTAACAGCAATCGGTTCGGGCAACGATCGCAACGAATCAACAAGCAGGCGATGCAAAAATTGATGGAACTATATGAAAACAAGGAAGTCACAGGTGCGCTTGAGGAGTTGGTGCAAAGCGACAACATGTTCCGCACTGATTTGGACAAAGCCTATGCGGTTTCTTGGGGTGTGTCGTTTTTCCTGTTAGAGAACTATCCGAAGAAATACGTCGCATACTTGTCCCATGATGGCGACCGAGAGCCCTTTAGAGGGTACACGCGAACCCGGCGAGCCGAGGACTTCGCGGAGTTTTTCGGTGCGAACTTCACGAAGTTTGAAACCCGAATGAAGATTTTTTTCGATGACTTGAACAAGTAATAAAAAGTTTGCTTATTACTTCGGCACGAAAAAACAATTTATATAAACTCATTTCGAATCGCCCAGACTGCCGCCTGGGTACGGTCGTTTACATTTAACTTTCGCAGAATGTTTTGAACGTGTTCTTTGACGGTTTCGATACTGATGTCGAGCGACTTTCCAATCTCGCGGTTTTTTAGTCCCATCGACACATGACGCAAGACTTGAGTTTCACGATTGGTGAGCGGATTTTCAGAGTCGATTTTCGCCGAACGTTTCAATCGTGTCTTTGTTGTGATCAGTAAGCTGTTTTGGCTGGTCGGGGTACCAAGTGCAGCCTGTTTGATTGCTTCGAGGACGGCACCTGTTTCGGATGTCTTGAGGATGAAATCATAACAACCGAGGGCACTTGCTCGGGCGATGTTTGTTGGGTTGTGAAACGCTGTATAGACAACCACTTGACATTCAGGCACCTCGGCTTTGACTCGCTCAAGTGTTTTGAGTGCGTCATGACCGCCCAATCGAACTTCAGTGACCAACACATCAGGGCGGTGCTCGACGACGGATTCAATTAGTTTTTCGGGTGAGTGCGCGATATGAACGACTTCCATTCCGAGATCGTGCACCTCATTCGAAATTCCTTTGCAAACGATCGGATGATCGTCTGCCACAACAATTTTTGCGTGCATAGTTAATAGGCTTTATAAGAAGAGTAGCGTGGTGTATTCAGCATAGATGCGTTTGAAACCTAAGATGAAGTGAGGTGCGCGAAATGCTAATTTCATCCCACATGAAAAGGGAAATCAGACGAGTCAAATTAGAAGAAGAAAAGACAAATCAGAAGATTTAGATAAATCATAGCCGTCCGCACAATCAATACAACGTCATCACTAAGATGCAGCACGGAATTAGATTATTTTTGGAAAATACAGGGATATCATCATTTATTGGGAATGTTTGCCAGTTTCTACAAGTTTGTGCTCAAAGATGACCTAAATAAACACACGAGGTCAAATCTCACCATCGCATCGCCAAACTTTTCTATTTTAGCTACCAAATATGAATTCGTTATCCAAAAAATCACATTCCAAAACTCGACACGTTTTGCTGGTTGACGACGACCGTCATTTGCTCGATTCCATGGGCGGATGGTTGGCTGGCGACCAAGGTTACGTCGTTTCGATGGCCAGTTCGATAGCCGAAGCAATGGCCTGTGTTGAAACCGAAGACCTTGACCTTGTCCTTGTCGATCTCCGTTTGGGATCCGAGGACGGACTGGAGTTAATTGCTCAACTGAAAAAACACCGACCGCATTTAACGACCATGTTGATGACAGGTTACGCCAACATTGATACTGGCGTCGAAGCGGTCCAAGCAGGTGCATTTGATCTGCTGACCAAGCCACTCATTGATGACGAAATTTTACTGGCTTTCGATCGCGCTTTGTCTCAGAAGCAAGTCATCGAAGAAAACGAACAACTGAAATGCCAGTTAGATAAACGCTTTGGCCGTGATAGCATCGTCGGTAACGATTTCCAGATGCAAAAGACTTTTGATTTAGTCGATAGCATTGCTGACACAAAAGCTACTGTCTTGATCACTGGTGAAAGCGGTACTGGTAAATCAATGATCGCGAGATCAATTCACCAACGTTCCAACCGTCGGAAGGCACCGTTCATTGAAGTCGCCTGTGGTGCTCTGCCAGAGAACTTGCTCGAAAGCGAATTGTTTGGCCACGTCAAAGGAGCCTTCACTGGAGCCGCCGGAAACAAAGTCGGTAAATTCCAACAAGCCAACGGTGGCACGATCTTCCTCGATGAAATCGCAACTGCTTCTCCTGGATTACAGGTTAAATTACTACGCGTGTTGCAAGAGCTGGAATTTGAACAAGTTGGTGGAGCAGAAACGTTCAAGGTTGACACTCGAATCGTTTTAGCGACCAACGAGGATTTGTCTGAGGCAGTTGCTGCCGGTCGCTTCCGCCAAGATTTGTACTATCGTATCAACGTAATCAACATTGAGTTGCCAGCGCTGCGAGCACGTTCTTCTGACATTCCAATGTTGGCTCAGCATTTCTTGAAGAAAATCTGTGAGGAAGAGAATAAGCAAATCGACGGATTTGACCGACAAGCCTTGGAGGCAATGCAGCAGTACGACTGGCCAGGCAATGTTCGCGAACTACAGAACATTGTCGAGCGAGCTGCTCTACTGGGTAAAGGATCACAACTAACGACCCAGGACTTACCGCGTCATATCAATGCATCTGCTTTAAACCAAGTGACGCTCGCTCCTGCCAGCGGTCGTCAAACGCTAAAAGAAGCCTTGGAAGGTCCTGAACGCCAAATTATTTTGCAGTGTTTGAAAGAGAACAACTGGAATCGCAACGCGACCGCCGACCAACTGGGCGTCAATCGAACCACACTATACAAGAAAATGAAAAAGCTTGGTTTGGACCAACCAGATATGGTTGTCTCTCAGTAACGGTTTGCGTGTCGTCGCGCCTGCTGGGAAAACGCGGCTTTAGCCAAAAAGGTGGCGACAGTTGCCTCCGGCCTGTCCAAGCGCGAGGCGGAGAGGTTTTGGGCTTTTGTGTGGTGCCGAGCTTCAGGATTCGTGGCCTCATCCACTACGAAAAGTTTTTTGCGTCTATTTGAAAAGCGTGTTGGTGATTCTCGCGACGACGATCGCACACGCCGCTGCTCCTACAAGGCACATGACTGCCAAGTCGGTCTTTCCGAAAATTAAAAAGCCGATCGCCGGTAGCACTAAGTAAACGATCCCTGAAGCGAAGAGCGCTCCCACGATACTGGTCAATAAGTTCTTGTCTTGTTCGACGGTTGGCATTTTGGCTGCCACCGGTTTCCAGCCTGGTCCTCCCGGACGGATTTTCGCAAAGAAGTTGCACAACGTTTCGTCGGATTCAGGCCGAGTCACAAACGTTGCCAGCAACCAAGTCGCGATGGTTAATCCAGCGATCACCGCAATCTGTTCCTCGGATCGTAAGGTATGACCGCCCAGCAAGTTGGTTTTGATCCACGGGTGATTCAGCGCCAAGAAGTACCCCAACGACGCAACCATCGCCACGATCTCGCTCCAAGCGTTAATGCGCCACCAGAACCAACGCAACATAAACACCAGCCCTGTGCCGGATCCCAACGCAGCCAGAAGCTTCCACGCCTCATCCACCGAGACAGAGTTGTAGTTCATGACGATTCCAAAGATAAAGCCGACCAGCAGAATCAGGATCGAAATGACTCGAGAAGCTTGCGTGAGTTTTTTGTCATCAGCATCTTTCAAAAACAAAGGCTGAGCAAAATCACGTACTAAGTAGGACGCGCCCCAATTCATCTGCGTGCTCATCGTTGACATGAACGCCGCGAAAAAAGCGACCAGCATTAATCCAGCTAGACCAGGTGTGCAGAGTTCTCGCATGACCATCGGGAAACCGATTCCAGGGTCGTAATCGCTGTCGGCGATGTAGTTGGCTCGAAGTTCAGGGTAGATCGCCAGTGCCACGAACGAGATCATGATCCACGGCCACGGTCGGACACAGTAGTGAGCGATTTGGTACCACAGCGTTGCCAAGACTGCGTTTTTTTCGTCTTTGCAGGCAGCCATGCGTTGCACAACGTACCCTCCCCCACCCGGTTCTGCCCCTGGGTACCACGTGGCCCACCACTGCATCGTTAGCATGATTAAAAACACATGCAACACAATCCACGGTCCTGGTGTGGCTTTGCCGATCGATGATCGCAGCAAGTCGACTTCTTTGTTGAGCTTTTCAAAGGGGGAAGTTTTGCCGTCGTTTTCGCCTTCAATCGTGTAGTCAGCTTCAAAGGCCTCAGGCGGTAGCGCATTGATTTGTTCTTGCACTGAGGTTATTCGCTTTTGAATGGCTTGTTCGGCGACGTTGCCAAGCTTCGGCATTTCTAAAAGATCATGGCCAGCTTGCAGCGCCGATTGTGCGGCATCCAGTTCATTTGCCTGATCGGATTGGTCGTCGCTCGCCAAGGCCCCGGTTGTGACGCTGGGCAAGAAATCAAACGCTTGCTGGCTGCCGTAGTTGGCTTGAATTTTTTTTTGTAATTGTTTAACCCCACCAACGTGATTCACCGCAACAATGGCCAGCCAAATACAACCGCCCATTGCCAAGCAAAACTGGAACATGTCCGCGATCGCCACTCCCCACATCCCTGACAGTGTGCAGTAAACTCCCACCACCAGCATCATCACTCCGACAGTCAACCAAGCGTAAGTTTCGCGATTCCAAAACGCTTCGGTTGCACTGGATTCGGGCAAGTCAAAGAAAACGGTTTGTTCCAGAATCGTCAACATCGCACCGATGACCCAGCCGATAATGATCGGGTTTACGATCATTGCAACGTAAAACGAACGCAAGTAACGCAACCCATTGGCCGCTTTGCCGTTGTAGCGGAGTTTGATCAACTCCACATCCGTCATCACTTCGGCTCGTCGCCACATCCTAGCGTACACGAAGACCGTGAACATTCCGCCGATCGCGAACGCCCACCAAAACCAGTTCCCTGCCAAACCGTTTTTGACAATCAAGCCCGTAACGGCCAGTGGAGTGTCCGCGGCAAATGTAGTGGCAACCATCGACGTGCCGGCGACCCACCACGGCA
>CAZHCH010000053.1:0-21121 GCA_964530985.1 uncultured Pirellulaceae bacterium
GTTCGGAGTTGTTGAAGCAATTTCGAGGCAGTCGCAGCATGGAAGCTTGTTGGCAAATAAATTATGAAAAACCTAGGTCGAGCGTTACGGATGACGCTCAAATATCGATTCTCTTTACTTGCATCGTTCGTATGTAGTTTGTTTGTGGCGGTTCTCTGGTCAGCCAATCTAGGGGCGGTCTATCCCTTTGTCGAGGTCGTGCTGACGGGTCATTCGCTGCATGATTGGGTCGATCAAGAAGCGGACAAATCAGAAAAACTGGTTGTTGAACGTGAGGAAACGATCGCCGATTTGCAGCGGCGATTGTCGCAATTACCTGCTGGCGATTCGAATATTTCTGATTTGAAACGGCAAGTGGCGTCGGCAGAATACGATGTTGAAGTTCAACATTCACGTTCGAAGGCTCGCGAAGCTTTAGTTCCATGGATCAAAAAGTATGCGCCTAAGACTCCATTTGCAACATTGGCTTGGTTGATGGGTTTGATGTTTTTCGGGACGGTTGCGCGCGGCTTGTTTTTGATGGGCAGCATGGTTTCAGTTGCGAGGGTTTCTCAGCGGACGATGCTGGATTTGCAAAATGATGTTTTCGGTAATGTGCTAGACCTAGAGGCTGCGGAACTCGGCGTCAAAGGAACGGGCGATTTAGTGTCTCGTATTCGCGGCGAAACGGAAACAATCAGAAAAGCCATTTTGACTCTCTACGGCAAATCAGTACGCGAGCCTTTGAAGCTAATCGGTTGTTTGAGTGGGGCAGCGTGGGTTAACTGGCGGTTGTTACTGTTTAGTTTATTGGTTAGTCCCATTGCTGGGTTTTTGATGGTTACGTTGGCGAAGGTAACCAAGCGAGCCAATCGGAAGGCAATGGAAGAGTCGGCTAAGCTGTTGAATCGATTGTTTCAGTCGGTCACGTACATGCGAGTCGTCAGAGCGTTTACTAGCGAAAACAACGAGCGAGAACGATTTAAGAATGTTGCTGACAAGGTGTATGCTAAGTCGATGCGGATTTCTGTTTTTGGAGCACTGGCTCGCATTAACAATGAGTTGTTGGGGGTCAGCATGATCACGCTATCAGTTTTGGCTGGCGGTTATTTGGTATTGAATGAAACGTTGTTTTTGCAGGTCTTTGGCTTGGATATTCGGATGTGCGATGCACCGATGAGCTTTGGGCGTTTGATGTTGTTTTTTGGTTTTTTGATTGGGGTGGCGGATCCACTGCGAAAGATGGCCAACGTTTACGATCAAGTTCAAGGCGGTGCGGTTGCTGCAGATCGAGTGTTTCCATTGATCGATCAAGTGCCTGCGATTAAAGACCCAGTTTCTCCTGTCGCGTTGCCTGCGGGAGCGTTGCGAATTGAATTTAATGATGTACGGTTCGAATACGATCCTGGCAGCCCGATTTTGAATGGCGTTTCTGCCGTGCTTGAAGCGGGAACATCGATGGCAATCATCGGCCATAACGGTTGTGGCAAGTCGACGTTGATAAATTTAATTCCCCGATTTTTTGACACGCGACCGACAGAATCAGGGCCAGCGGGATCGGTCAAAGTTGGCGGACACGATGTCCGAGATTACCGTGTCAAAGCACTACGACAGTCGATCGGATATGTGACTCAGCAAACGATGTTGTTCAGTGACACGATCAAAAATAATATTTCGTATGGTTCCGATGGAGCAACGCAAGAGCAAATCGTCGCGGCGGCTCAGCAAGCACACGCTCACGATTTTATCATGGCGTTGGAAGATGGTTACGAAACTGAAATCGGTGGGCGTTCGGGGCGTTTATCGGGTGGCCAGCAGCAGCGGATTTCTTTGGCTCGAGCGATTTTGAAGGATCCAGAGATTCTTATTCTCGACGAAGCAACCAGCCAGATCGATCCCGAGAGCGATTACTTGATTCATCAAACGTTGGCCGATTTTATCAAAGGCCGCACGACCGTGGTGATTACTCATCGCATGTCTACTCTGGACTTAGTGGACCAAATTATGTTGATGAAAGATGGGATTGTTGTCGATTGCGGGACTCATGAACAACTGTTGAGGCGATGCCCGGAGTATCAGAAAATGCGAAACATTGGACTCGTGGAGGCTGCGTGATGTCAACTTTTTCAACAACGAAATATCAGGTCTCTGCGGCGCGTCTAGACAAGGCTGCCAGCATGACCATTTTCGAACAAATGCGCTTGGCAACGGATGTCCTGAATCAGGAAGCCCAAGCAATTCAAGAGTTGGCTAATGACTTACCGGTCGATTTTTGTTCGGCGGTAGAGCAAGTTTTAAATTGTCAGGGTGCGGTGATTGTATCGGGCGTTGGTAAGGCTGGTTGGATCGGTCAAAAGATTAGTGCGTCGCTGGCGTCGATGGGAACGCCAAGTCATTTTTTGCATCCGTCGGAAGCATTGCACGGTGACTTGGGGCGTGTGACGCCTCGGGATTTGGTGGTGGTTCTGTCCAATAGTGGCGAGACCGCGGAGGTGCTGGGGCTCTTAGAGCCTTTGGCGAATATTGGTGTGCAGGTGATGGCGTTGACGGGCAATGAAGGATCTACTTTGGCTCAGAAGTCCAGTGTTGCGTTGTGTTACAAATCAAAATCTGAAGCCTGCCCGCTGGGGTTGGCTCCTACGACCAGTACGACAACGATGTTGGCTTTAGGGGATGCGCTGACTTTGGTTGTAGCCAAAATGCGGGCCTTTCGAGCTCAAGATTTTGCTCGGTTTCACCCCGGCGGTTCGCTCGGTAAGAAGCTAGCCAAGGTCGAAGAAGTGATGCGACCGATTAATGAGTGTCGTGTCGCCTGTGAAAGTGAAACGGTTCGTGAAATTTACGTGCGGTCGGGGGCTGGAAATCGTCGGGCTGGTGTGGTGTTGGTGGTGGACGATGCAGGGAAGCTGACGGGAATTTTCACCGACAGCGATTTGGCTCGACTGCTAGGGCGACAGCAAGACGATTGTTTTGATTGGGCGATTGCTGATGTGATGACCAAGTCGCCTGTGTCTGTGGTTTCAGGGACGAGCGCCAAGGTTGCGATAGAAGCCTTAGCGGCACGGAATTTGAGTGAGTTGCCCGTGATTGATGGTACGGGAAGAGCGGTAGGGTTGATCGATATTACGGACGTTGTCGGTTGGTAGAAGTTAGTAGAAATCAGTTGCCCTGAAGCCAATTCAACTCGGGTGTGGTATTATTCAGAGAGTGATTCTTTGTTTTTAATACTCAGGAGTAGGATTTACGATGGATGAGCCAAAAATCGCCGCTTGTTTCCCGAAGCAAGTTGAATTAGAAGCTGGGAAAAATTATGCTTATTGCACCTGTGGTTTGTCCGCTGATGGTGCTCTTTGTGACGGATCACATAAAGGAACCGGCTTTACGCCGAATGTATTCAAGGCCGAAGCTGATGAAGTAGTTTGGGTGTGCCAATGTAAGCACACTGGCAATGCGCCCAAGTGTGATGGAACGCATAAAACGTTGGAATCCGATTAGGTGCGATTTTCATTGATCCGAACGCTCGTCAGCTTGTTAGCGGTGCTGGTGTTCTTATTGTTGTTTGTGCTGCCGGCGTTTTCAGGACCGCTGTTGGAAGCGGGGTACATGCCAGCCTGGTTGTTGCGCTCGATGGGCTGGATGGGGATCGCACAAACTTGGGTAATGCGGTTGTTCGTGGTTGGTTGGATTTTCTTCTTCGGAAGTTGTTTTGCTTCTTTTTTGAATGTGGTCGCGTGGCGAGTTCCACGCGGTAGAGGCATCAACGGCTCAAGTCATTGCCCGCACTGCGATGTGCGATTAACAATGAAAGACAATATTCCGGTTTGGGGTTGGTTGAGAAATCGAGGCCGTTGTAGGGAATGTAAAACTCCAATCGCCGTACGCTATTTGATCGTCGAAATCGCTTTGGGGTTGGTGACGTTAGGTTTAGTTGCGTTGGGAGTGTTTTGGGGTGGAGTTAATTTGCCATCGGGTATCGGACATGATTTTCGTTTCGCGATGCTTAACAATTTGGTTTCTTATCCACAGTATCCTTTGATTGGGATCACTAGTTTTCAATTGATACTCGTGTTCGGTTTGTTCGCTGCGTCAGTTGTTCGGAGTGAAGGGTTATCTGTTCCGATTGCGATTGTTGGCGTGGTCGTGGTGGTGGGAGTGGTGTTTGCTGCGATTTGGCCGCGCGCGATCGTGGTCGATTGCTTCGGAAATACTGTAGAATTGGTGCGGTTTGCTAGAAAATGGTGGCTGACTTTGGGCTTAGGGGCCGCGGCGGGGTTTGTCGCTGGATTTGCATTTGACCGTGTCGCATGGTTCAATGGACCTTACTTTTTGGTGGAGCAGATTGACTTTAAAGATAATTCCGCAAGTGTGTCAGTTGAGTCGCTTGATGCGAAAAATGTCAACCGATCGGTGTGGAGTGTTACGGACGGCATTGCTTCGTTGCCAGTGGTTGGTTTGTTTTTGGGTTGGCAAGCGTTGGTTTCGATAGTTGTATTGTTGGTGCTGATGTTGCCGTGCCGGATGCTGGTTGGTTGTCGGGCTTGTGTTAGTTTGCAGGCGCAAGTGTTTTTGGCAACATTGGTTCAGTTGAGCTGTTGGCGTTTTCTGGAGTGGTGGAAATGGCTTTGAAAACTCAGGTTGAAGAAATGCGGTGTTCGTCGGCATGTCGGCGGGCGTTTTCGTTGTGTTGGTTTGTTCTAGGCTTGCTTCTTTTCTTGGGGGGCGGTTCGTCCGTTTGGGCTCAGTCGCCTAGCAATGATGTGTCTGAAGACGCGACTTTAAATGGCGCAATGCCAAGCGAGACGTCGCCTGATCAGGCTCAAGATGCAGGAAGTTCTCCGCAAAAATCCGAGTTGACCGTTGGGGGGCTGAAGCAATTAAGCGCTGACTCGCAAGCGGTGTTTGCCTCGGTCGCGGAATCAGTGGTGGCCATGGATGGTGGTAGTGGTGTGATCGTTTCGGAGGACGGTTGGGTTTTGACCGCTTCGCATGTGTGTGTGCGTCCCGGGCGGCAAGTCCAAGTACGGTTGGCCAACGGTATGAGTTGGCCTGCCAAAACCTTTGGAGTGGACCGGAAAAATGACACAGGAGTGGTTAAGTTGTTGGGAGATCACGTTTGGCCATTCGTTCCAATCTATCAAGACGTGGCCGTTAAGCCGGGCGATTGGTGTGTCGTGATGGGGTACCCTTGGGATGCAGAGTCCTTAAAGACGCCTGCGGTTCGGTTGGGAAGAGTTACCGCAGTTGGTGATAACCGAATTGTCTCGGACGTGCCGATTATTGGCGGCGATTCAGGCGGCCCAGTGTTTAACACCAGCGGTGATTTACTGGCGATCAACTCGCGAATTCGGTTGGACGTGCATCAGAATATTCATGTCCCGGTGGCGACGTACGTTAAGCAATTCGATGCGCTGACACGAGCTGAATTTGTGAGGACAATCGGCGCGAAAAGAAACGAACCCATTGATGATTCGTTGGTGCAAAAGTTTGGTAGGAGCGCAACAGAGGTTCAAGACGCGGTTGCTGATTTGATTGTTAAAATTAAACCGAGTGTCGTTCGGTTGGTGGCGGTGCAGCAAGGCGAGGAACAGGATGGCGTGTCGAAAGAGGCGATGGGGACGATCGTTGAAAAGTCTGGATTGGTCGTTGCTAAGCAAAGCGAGCTGCGGCTACCGGTAAAGGCTCTGGTTGAAGGAGATTGGATGGAAGCCAAGATGGTTGCGTTTGATTTGGAAACGGATGTGGCGCTGTTGCAGTTGACACCAAAGGCGCCACGAGAGTTTGTTCCGCTTAAGAAGAGTGCAAACGTTACTGATCCGAATTTAGCTGGGCGGTTGGTGTTGTCGTTAATTGGAAGTTCAGAAGACGCGCCGTTGATGGCGTCTGTCGGGACTATCATGGTGGCACCTCAAAAGTTTAGTGAGACGGTTGCTCGGCGGGAAGTTGATCTTGGATTGGTGTTGGCAGCTTCGGAAAGTCGTCGATCTGGTCAGTCAGGTGTGGTGGTTTCTCGGGTCTATCCTAAATCGTTGGCAGATCAGGCCGGACTGCGAATCGGAGATCGCTTGGTATCGATTGATGGTCGCGATGTCGTAGATGAGGCGGGGATAAAAGAGCTTTTGACGACGGTTGTTGCCGGGCAGAAGGTTCGTTTTTCGATTCGCCGGCATGGTGAGTTACTGTCATTTCGAGTGCGATTTCCAGAGCGCTTGCCGTTGGTTTGGGATCGTTGGGGAGGTGGGCCTTTTAGCGAGAGGCGGTTTGGGTTTGGGACGGTAATCGCTCATGACGCCGTGATCGATCCAAGTGATTGCGGGGGGCCGGTGATTGATTTGGACGGAGGTTTTGTTGGAGTCAATGTCTCACGGGCGATGCGAACGACCACTTATGTGATTCCCGCGGAAAAATTGCAAGTATTGGTAGAGAAGTATCAGCAAGTCCGGTGAATGGGTGAGGCATGATTCGGGGTTGTCGGATTGCGGTTGATTTGCTGAAATCAGCCAGTCTGCTTTTCTAGGAGAAGTGATGCGAGTCCAACAATTCATATTTTTGATGCTGACAATGTCAGTTTTTTGTGGCTGCCAACCAGTTAGTTCGCCGTGGCAAGGCACGCCTTATGAGATTCCCCAAGCGGTTCAGGGCGCGGGGCAATCTACGTTTGCGCCAACACCAACGATTCTACCGGTGCGAGTTGCTCCAACGATCGACGCCGCGAGCCAAGACGCCGCGCTGGAGCGATTCTTGCTTCAGCAGGATGGCTCAAATGCTGGAGGCTTTGGAAACTAGGGTTTTTAAATCGGAATCCGATTGCGAAGAAAATGAACGATTTGAAATGAGTTCGTGGTAACTTTAAGTAGCTTACTTTGCAAACTTCTTTAATATCCAATCGCCTAGCGAAGGCGAGAGTTGCAACAAGGAAAACAGGATCCGTGTGTAACTAGGGACAATTAGTTCTTTTTTGCGCCGTCGGATGGCTCGATCGACTTTGGCGGCCAGCTGTCGAGGGCAAATTCCTTTTAACTTGACACCGGCGCCGGGTTGAGTCGCGACCGTGTCGAGGCCGCTGGATTCTTTGGCGTAGCGTTGGCCGGCATCTTCACGGCGAATCGGGCCTGGGCAAACTAATAAGCAATGTACGTTGGCAGGGCCTTCGAGTCGCACTTGATGGCTGAAAGCCGCCAGAGCGTGTTTGCTGGCCGAATAGGGAGACATGTTTCGCCAAGCAGTTTTTGATGCCAAGCTGCCAATGTTAACCAACGATCCTGAAGACTTTTGGAGATATGGAAAGACAGCGGTCGAACATTGTACGGCCGAGTAAAAATTGATTTCCATCATCGATCGGTAGTCGTCGATATTGGTTGTTTGTAAGTCGGCTCGTGTGGATTTTCCGACGTTATTGATCCACACATCGATCCGCCCGTGTTCTTTAATGATCGAGTCGACTGTGTCCGTGACTTGTTGGTTTTGCAAGACATCGGCCACGATCGGGTACAGGTTGGGGGCGTCTTGGCAGACGGTGGTCAATCGTTGCTGGTCGCGAGCAATAATGATCACTTTTGCACCAGCGGTAGCGAAATGCTGGGCGAGTTCAAGTCCAAAGCCTTGAGACCCGCCGGTGATTGCGACGATTTTGTTTTGCCAGTGGCTCATGCGGTGAAGAAATCAGGTTTGAAATGAAGCACGGTTTTCTCATCTTTAAGGGCTTATTGGGCTGCCGCCCAAGTTGCTCGATGCCATCAAAGTATCAGAATGCTATCGCGGTTGCTATCGCTAAAACGATATTGTGGCGACAGCAGAAGTCTGCTGAAATCGTCAGAACGATGCTGGCTCGGTGGATGCAGGGTTGGTTGTGAGAGAAGGTGTTGTCAATTTGAAAGAATTTCATGACTGCTATTGATCAAACAAAGTTAATCTTTCGAGCACTAACAGTGGTGATTGCGTGTGCGTTTTTTACAGGCTGCCAGAGTTTTGATTTTGAATCACACGAGGTAGCCGAAGAGAGTTCGCTGACGCCAAAGGCAGAAGTGAGTGGCCAGTATCAAATGCAGTTAATCCCGAGTTTCGGTAATCCTTCAGTCGAGAAAGTGGACATCATTGGTTCCGTTACGATACAAGACGCGCTTGAGGCGTCAGGTGCAGTCGAGAAATTTCGTAGCATGAAAATTACGCTTGGCCGAGTCGTTAAAGACAAGGGAGCTTTGTTGAAGTTACCGGTCGAGTACGAGGTTCGATCTAAAACAGTTCCCGACCACCAGAACTATCAATTGTTGCCCGGCGATACTGTTACGGTTTCGCCAAATAGTTCAGGGCCTATCGACCAATTATTCGAGAAAATTACTGGCGGCATCATCTAGTGCGGACAGGTATTCTTTTTGGGATTGGTTTGCTAAGCAGCTGCTGAATCTGAATTTGTTTACAGGGTACTGGTTTACCTAGATTGCATTTCGAAGCTGGTTGGTTCGAGGAAGCCTAGTGTCCGGTGCTGTTTGTTTTTCACCTGGCAATCCATACGAACGTACATTTTTCTACGAACCCAAGATTGCTGAAAGCACTCTGCGCTACTACGATTGGAATTCCGAGTTGGTCAGGTGATCGCTGGTGGAGTGATCCACGAGAGGAAAGTCCGGGCTCCACAGAACAGGATGGTCGGTAACGCCGACCGGCCGCGAGGCTAGGGAAAGTGCAACAGAGAATAGACCGCCTTGGTGTCGTCGCTTCGGTGGCGGCAATAAGGTAAGGGTGAAAAGGTGGGGTAAGAGCCCACCAGCATTGCAGGTGACTGCAGTGGCTTGGTAAACCCCATCCGGAGCAAGGCCAAACAGAAAGCAAGGCGGCGGTTCGCCGTTGCCACGTGATTGTTCGTCGCGTTTGACTTTCGGGTAGGCTGCTTGAGTGCGTTAGCAATGACGTGCCTAGATAAATGATCATCGCCGCGGGTTCGCCGGCGGAACAAGACCCGGCTTACGACCAACTCGGTTTTTCTTTAAGTGGCGACAGCGCCTCCGGACTATCTGTGTCTATACGTTCTTGGACTTCGTACCCGACCGCAGTGATTCGAAACTACTGCGGCCGGACGCCGTTACACTTTAAAATTGATGATACGAAGGTGGGCTTTATGGGGCTTCGGCGTCGTCTTCGGAGAGTTCGGATTGCCAGCTGTGCAGCATTTGCAGTGCTGATAGCGGCGTTAGTTCGTTGGCGTCTAGGGCTTTGATCTTGTCGACCAGCGGATGTGTGACGGGGCCAAAGAGAGTCATCTGGAAAGAGTCTGAGCGAGGGTTGTTTACCGATGATTGGATTGCGGCTTTGTTTTCTTCTAGTTCGCCTGAGGCTTCGAGACGCTCCAGGATCTGTTCGGCTCGGCGATTGACCCAGTTCGGCACACCGGCCAAACGAGCCACGTGGATGCCGTAGCTCTTGTCGGCACTGCCGGGTCGGATTTTGTGTAAGAACACAATTTTCTCGTCCCACTCTTTGACAGCAACGTTGTAGTTGGCGACACCGGCGAAGTCTTTTTCTAATTCGGTTAGTTCATGGTAGTGGGTGGCAAAGAGTGTGCGGCATTCGATTTGATCGTGCAGGTATTCTACGATCGCCCACGCCAAGGAGACTCCGTCGTAAGTACTGGTCCCGCGACCGATTTCGTCGAGGATGACTAGGCTGTTTTTTGTGGCGGTGTTTAAGATCCGAGCGGTTTCGGTCATTTCAACCATGAAGGTTGATTGGCCTTTGGAAATTTCGTCGCTGGCGCCAACGCGAGCGAAGATCTTGTCGACCATGCTCAGCGTGGCGGATTTAGCTGGGACGAAACTTCCGATCTGGGCGATCAAGCTGATCAATGCGACTTGGCGAATGTAAGTACTCTTACCAGCCATGTTGGGGCCGGTGATCAAGTGCAAGGTGCCATGTTCGCTGTCAATGTTGGTGTCGTTGGGGACGAAAGCGCCCAGCGGTTCAACGATGTCCAAAACGGGATGTCGGCCTTCGATGATTTGTGTTTGGCCGTCGGTGGTCATTGTCGGCCGCGCGTAGCCTTGTTCGTTGGCCAGTTGAGCCAAGCCGGTTAGTACGTCCAGTTGTCCGATGATGTCGGCGTTCGCTTTCAGGCGAGCGGTATGCGTGCGTGTGAGTTCGCGGAGTTGATCAAAGATCTTTAATTCGAGTGCTTCGGCTTCGGAGTCCGCGCTGACAACTTTTTCTTCGTACTCTTTTAGTTCTGGGGTGATGAAGCGTTCGGCGTTTTTGAGTGTTTGTTTGCGAATGAAATCGGCTGGGACTTTGTCGCGGTGTGTATGCGTGACCTCAAGGTAGAACCCAAAGACTTTGTTGTAGCCAACTTTTAAACTGGGGATTCCCGTTTGTTCGCAGATTTGTTGTTGGTACTTGGCGATCCATTCTTTGCCGCCTTTGGACAGGTTGCGCAGGTGGTCGAGTTTTGAATCGTATCCTTCGGCGATGTAGCCGCCGTCTTTGGTGTTAACGGGGCAAGGGTCAGCAAGTGCGTTTTGAAGTTCGTCTTTTAGGTCGGTGCAAGGATCGAGTTCGACTTGCAGGTGTTGTAGTAGTTGGCTGGTTGTGGATTCGAGTTTTTGTTTAAGCGGCGGGATGGTGGCCAGTGTTTTAGCGATCGAACTCAAGTCACGTGGGGTTGGTCGACCGGTTGCGACACGAGAAACTAAACGTTGAAGATCGTAAATTTGTTTTAGTTGGTCGCGTAGATCGTTGCGAGTGGATTGGTTGTTGGTAAGTTCTTCAACGGAGTCGTGACGACGGTTAACTTCTGCGATGTCGGTAAGTGGGTTGGTTAGCCAGTGACCTAGGAGTCGACTGCCCATTGGCGTGCTACAACGATCGATAACACCGAACAGCGATCCGTTACGGTCGCCGGTGCGGAGGGTTTGGCTGATTTCTAAGCTGCGCCAAGATGCGGAATCGATTTCAACGAATTGGTTTTGGCGAAACGCTTGTAGGTGATTGAAGTGGCCTAAGGATGCCTTTTGGTTTTCTTGCAGGTAATCCAATATCGCGCCGGCTGCACCGATTGCTTGGGGGCCAAATTCGCTGACGCCAAATCCGTCTAGCGACGCGACTTCGAGTTGTTTCTTTAGTAGCTCGACTGCTGACTTGTTGCCGAAGGCCCAGTCAGGGCGAGCGGTGAGCATTGCATCGCTAGTGAGTTCCGCAGGGGCAGTCCAGTGATCTGGGATAAGAATTTCGCTAGGGGATAGTCGAGCGATGAGATCAGCGAGTTTTATTTTGGGGACGACGGTGACAAAGAATTGGCCGGTCGAAATGTCGGCCCATGAGACCCCGAAGACCTGTTGTTCGGTAAGTGGATCTTGTGATTGAATTCCACGCTCAGGCGATGAGTTGGATTTGGAAGCACGTTTACGTTTTATTTGTTCCGGTGGGCAGACTGCGACTAGGAAGTTGCTGACGGCGGGGTCGAGCAAGGCTTGGTCAGTGATGGTGCCAGGGGACAGAATTTGGCGGACTTCGCGTTTGACGAGGCCTTTGGCTTCTTTGGGGTCTTCGACTTGATCGCAAACGGCAACCCGAAATCCCTGTTTGATCAGTTTGCCTAAGTAACTGTCTAGTTGGTGATGCGGGAATCCGGCCATTGGCACCGAGTTTGATTTGTCTCGGCTAGTTAGGTTGAGCCCGAGGACTTTTGCGGCAACTTTAGCGTCTTCGTGAAATAGTTCATAGAAATCTCCCATTCGAAAAAAAAGGAGTGCGTCGCTGCAAGCACTTTTTGCATCATCGTATTGCTGCATCATTGGGGTTTTACTCATCCCAAAATCGTATCAATCGCAGCGAACGTTTTCGAGTGCTGAAGTTGGAAAAATGAAGGCTTCTGGCCAATTTGGCTGGCAAACTTTGCAGAAGCGAGTGAACTCAGAAAAAGAATTAGATTAGGGGGACATGCCGGTAGCAGGCGAATCTTTCCTAATCGGAACAACCAAACTTTTATTTACTCTATTGCTGGTGAGAGCCGATGTCGGTGGAGGGAATATTTATCGATTTTGCTTTGTAAAATCACCGAAAAAGGCCAATTATTTCTTTGATAGTTCGAATCGTTGGTAGTTCGAGTTTATTATAGAGTAATTTACAAGTGCGAATTTTGGAGACGTCGGGGAATTGCGATTCCTTGAAAATCGTTGTCCTAATGAGTATATTGTGGTATTAAAACTTCGTTGATTTGACACAAACATTAAACAACCATCGTTGATGCCTTGGGATTCCAAGGCACTCGGAGACTTTGCCGTGAACATGCAACTTCAACCACCAAATGGCAACATGAACCCTGCTCCGTTCATGCTCGCTCCTCAAGAGACCGAAGATTTAGGTTTTGATTTCTGGGGAGTGCTTCGTCGGCGTAAGTGGCTGGTCTTTTTAGGTTTGTTGGCGGGATTGATTGTTGGGGGAATTTACGATTCTCAAGCTCAGAAAATCTACGAAAGTAAAGCTACTGTAACGATCCAACCTCGAGACAAAGTTGTCTTTGATATTGATGGCCGTGATCCATACAGTGACAACAAGAGTTTTTTGATCCGCCACGACCAACTGATTGGTGAAGATAACATTCTGGAAAAGTGTCTGAACAAACACGGTTTAAGAGACCTGGAAACACTTCGGGATTTGGCACTTACTGATCAGGTCAAAGAGATTCAAAATAATTTGATAGTTATTCAGAACCGGGAAGAACCCACGAAGTACGAGCTTGAATATAGATCGACGAATCCGCTAGATGCACGAACCGTTTTGGCGACTGTTGTCAAGACTTATGAAAAGCATCTGGATGAACTGTATCTGGGTAATGCAGCAGATACGATGGAACTGTTGGAGAAAATGAGCGACAGGTTCCACAAGGAAGTAAAAGTAGTTTCCAAGGAGCTGATAGCTGCTCGCGATCGATCGGAAGCGTTGGCGATTGCTGGAAGGTCGGAACATGTTCAGCGAATTATTGCTGATCTAATTAAAAAAATAGAGCTAGAGAAAGTGCAGCTTTCCGAGTTGACTTCGTATCTTGCTCGTAGCGAAGCGGCTTTAGAAAATGGCCAAGACGCTTGCTTGGAACACATATGGATTCTTGAACGAGCTGGAAAGATTGAAGATGGCTCTTTGCAGATATTGACCAATGGCGACCAGATTGCTGCTGAGCTTCGGACTATCGAGGAGTTGGAGCTTCAGAGGGATCAATTATTCGTTGTAAGGAACTTGGGGCCAGGCCATGCATCGGTTAGATCGTTAACTCTTGCAATTGACGAACGGAAGGCAAAAGTAGCTGAGTTAGAACAAGAGGGCGCTAAGATCATTGGCGCCGGTCCCGAACAGATCATCCAGCGCTTTATCGTTTTAGTAAAGCAACAGATTGGTGATCTTCGCCAGACCTTGGATTCTGACTTGGCAGTGTACAATGAAAACTGGATAAAAGCTGTCAAGGCTGAACGGGCTGCATTGGAGGTGGCAGAGCTGTTAGCCTTGAAGGAAAAGTTGGTTAAGCAAAGCGATGTTGCGGACCGGCAGGTGATGGAAGAGGGATCGACCCAGCAAACGAGATTGCATAAAGGTTTCATCTTTTCAAAGACTCGGACTGCTTACCGAGGGGAAGAAGTATGGCCGTTGTTGGCCGTGATTCTCCCAGTTGCTGGATTACTGGGGTCACTGCTTGGCTTTGGTCTTGGTTGCCTCGTCGAACTAGCAGATAAAACATTCCACAACCCAGATGAAATCACACGTTGGTTGCAGGTTCCGCTGATCGGGCACATTCCAGTTATCACTCAAGGCAAACGTTACCTTGTTGAAAACTCTCTGATTGAGCCGATTGTGTGCACTTATCATCGGCCCAAGGCTCAAGTGTCCGAAGCGTTTCGGGCAGTTCGTACTGCGTTGTACTTCAACACACAGGGAAAGCAGAACTCAGTGATTCAAGTCACGAGTCCGACACCGGGTGATGGTAAGTCAACCTTGGCATCTAACTTGGCCGTGTCGATTGCTCAGTCTGGAAAGCGAGTGCTGCTGGTAGATGCGGACATGAGGCGACCGAATCAGCATGCAACTTTCGGGATTTCATCTCGCATAGGATTCGCAACGGTACTTTCGGGTCAGTCAGAATGGCGAAATTGCATGTTTGAATGCGAAGAAATCGAAGGCCTGACAGTGATGCCTTGTGGAGCCAAACCGCAAAACCCAGCAGAGCTTAGCTCTTCACCGCAAGTGAAGATTTTGATTGAAGAGATGCGAGAAGAGTTTGACTTTGTGATCATCGATACGCCTCCAATGTTGGCGGTTACGGATCCAAGTCCAATTGCTGCTCGTGTTGATGGTGTTGTACTTTGCATTCGGATCAAAAAGAATGTTCGCATTAGTGCTGAACGAGCAACAGAGTTGATTAGCAACTTGGGTGCGAACTGTATCGGTTTGGTGGTCAATGGCGTAGGGGCACAATCTGGTTACGGAAGTCAGTACACCTACGGGGCATACCGTGCTGGGTACTCTTATAACGGTTACGGCTATGGCTACGGCTATGGATACGGAGGAGCCGGTGCCGCTGGCGGTGGTAAGTACTACGATGAGGACCAGCAAGGTCGTAAGGCTCGTCGCAACGAAGCCGAAGCGCAGGCGCCTGCATTAATTGAAAGCGAAAACGCTTAGCGAGGTGGGCTACTTCGGTGTCAGGTAAAAAGTTTGCCTAACTTCGCTTTGAATCAGAATCACTTATAAATCCCGGTGTATACCGGGATTTTTTTGTGATAGTACCTGATGGCGGCGCTCGTCTTTTTCGACAAAAATTCGGCCTAGTCCCAGATTGGCCAAGTTGCTATCTTCCCCGAGTTTCCAAAACCTCCATCGGTTGACCAAAATTCAGGAAATTCACCAAATGATTAGGCATACTAACGCAATCGTTTTTGCACTCATCACCATCGGGTTGTTCATGGGTTGTGCTGAAGGTCCGTTGTGGCGGATGGGGAAGTATACGCCTTGGGCTCAGAATCAATGGGCGGAAGAAGAGAAAATTGCGAACACGTTGTTTGCTCAAAAGAAGGAGATGACTGCTAGGGTCGACGCGGCAATTGGTGCTCCTGTTGAGCGACAGCAGGAAGTTGCTTCCGAAATGTCTGAGATTGCAAGTCGTAATCCAGTTTTGTTGTTGCGTTTGCACGCGGTTAATCAATTGGGTCGGCTAAAGTGTCCAGCAGCAGGTGATGCTTTAGCCAATGCCGCTCAAGACAGTAATTCCGATGTCCGTTTAGCAGCAATCAAGGCCTTCGAAAAATTACCAGCCAATACAGCGATTCCAAATCTTCAATACATGGTTGGCAGCGATACTAATATTGATGTCCGGTTGGCGGCAACGCGAGCGTTGGGGAAATTTCCTGGTAACCAAGCTATATCAGCGATTGGTTTGGCTCTTAACGATTCGGACCCAGCGCTGCAGCTGCGAGCGGCTGAATCGTTGCAGGCGGTAACAGGTGAGTCGTTTGGTCGAGACATTCCTGCATGGCAGCAATACGTGTCGCAATTGCCTGGGGCTAGTGGATCGATTGAAGCTGGTTCAACTCAAGTAGCCGACCAATCAGGCGGTCAAGTGCTGACGCGTTAGACAGAGTCTTAGCAAAGGTTTCATGAATCTGACGTCAAGCGGCTTGTCGATTTTCTGCTAGTAGTTAAAAATAACGGAAATGATATCCAGTTATTAGCAGCCGATGGAAAGATTCGCGTAGATGTCGCCTCCACGATATAGTAAAGCCTTTTTTTCTTACTATGACGCAGCCACGAAACTGGCTAAAGCGGTTGAAGCGGATGGTTTGCTGGTTTTGCTGGAGCGCGCTACGGATTGGGCACGTTTAAAACGTAAATCCGCCAATCAAACTCTAATTGTTGCCTCGAATGACAGCGATATACATGCCGCAACCGAAAAGGCTGGGCTGAACTCAATTTTACTGGAAATGCCAGAGTCCTCGATTCAAAACCAGCTTACTCAAGCGATGCTCGAGGGGGTTGCCAACGAAGTCATCAGCTCCGGATCTACCGTTGTAGCCGTTTTTAGTAACTTCGACACGGAGGAAATCGACACCATTAGCGTGCTGAAACTAACGGAACGATTGGGACGGTTGACCGCACGTGATCTGAAGAAATTGGAGACCAAAGTCCCCCTAGACACTCTCAAAATGGTGGTGGATTTGGCTGTAGAAATTGGGCGAGATGGCCGGGAGGGGAAGCCGATCGGCACGATGTTCGTGGTAGGAGATCATCGCAAAGTTTTGGAAGACAGTCGAGCGGCCGGCTTTGACATCGTTAAAGGCTATAACCGTAAAGAGCGGAATATGTCTGACGCTCGGGTTCGCGAAGGTGTCAAAGAAATTGCTCAATTGGATGGTTGTTTTGTGGTGTCGGCCGATGGAACGGTGGAAGCTTCAGCAAGGATCGTCGACACGTCGCCGGTTGAGCTGACGATGACTAAAGGATTGGGCTCACGGCACTTTGCGGGTGCAGCGATTAGCAAGAACACCAAGGCGATCGCTGTAGTGGTTAGCCAGTCGAGCGGTACTGTTCGCATTTTTCAGAACGGTGAAGTTGTCTTACGGATTGAACCGCTACAACGTGCGATGACTTTCAAAAGCCTCAAAGAAGAGCAAGCTCCGGCAAGTAAGAGCGAATCACTACCGCCAAATAAGTAGGATTGCTTAAGGTGGAGGTGGATCCCAATGACAGCTGTTGGGCGTGAAGCCGATGTCAAGCACGGAGACTAGGCCTAGGTATGTTTTGGCAACTGGGTTTGCGAAGCCAGTTTTTTGGTCAACAAACGTGCCACAGAAGTCGGCTCGAAAGACCGTATCATCTGGCTGGCCTGTGATGGGGTCGAGTCCACTGGGGATATCTACGGCGAATCGTTTAAGTTTCAATCGGTTTGCAACGGTAATTGCTTGGGCGATGTGGGGACGAAGTGGGCCTCGAACGCCTGTTCCTAGCAACGCGTCGACGCACCAATTGCAAGGTTGGCTATCGATGGAGCCAATAACGGATTCGATTTGTGAATCGTCATGGTTTTCATTCCAACGAATGATATTTGGGATTAGTGGAGTTAAGCAATCCAGCATGATCTTTGCGTCGCCGGTGTATTGTTCAGTTGCGGCAAATAGCACAACTGAAACTCGTGCACCCGCATTGATTAGATGCCGAGCGATAACAAAACCGTCGCCGCCATTGTTCCCGCTTCCACACAGGATGGACGCGTACAAGGGTTCGTTGGGGGCGAATTTTCGATGCTGTTGGAGGATTAGCTGGGCGCAACCGCGCCCCGCATTTTCCATCAGGATAACCCCTGGAATGCCTCGTTGTTGAATCAAATATTGATCAAAGGCTCGGCATTGTTTGGGGGTTAGCATGGTTCGAAAGTTGAATTGGAGTTATGATTTGGGGCAGAATTAAGTGCCCTGACTCAAGTGTGACCAAGACCATGCCATTGTATGAATTTGTTTGTTCAAGCTGCAAAACGAAGCACGAACTTTTGGTTTCTCATGATGCCAAACCGCCCTGCCCTGCTTGCGATCAACCCAAGCTAGATCGCCAGTTGAGTGTTATCTCCGCGCCGTCCGCCGGTGGATCAGGGGCCGCTCCGGTAAGTGAGCCTTGTGGTACGCCACGATGTTGTGGCGGTGGCTGAGGTTCGATGTAACGATCGCAGTTTGCGATTATCGGTGGTTCCTAGCTGGTGAACGGTATCCGGTTTGTGACTCATAAGGCAACGAATTCAGCGCCGTTGTGCTCAGTTTTGGAGACCTTTACTTACGAAGTTCGCGAGTCATTTCTGAAAACGCTTTTTTCATTTTTTGGTTTTCAAAGGGGCGAAGATCGGGCACTGCTAGTCCGGTGATGGAGTTGAAGGCACGTCGGCTAACCGCCATTAACTCCGCTACGTCCTTGCTCAATGCAACCGTTTTGTAGGTGTTAGCCGCAGTGAGAATGCTCTTTTTAGTTTCCAAGTTGGCCAGCATCATTTGATGCTTCTGTTCGGCCAAGCCCTGTTTGTAAAACATCGCTGCGTCGTAAGTCATTCGATTACTTTCGATATTGTTTTCTAAAATCGTTTTGTCTCCACCTAAGCGAATCGCCTTTTGGGCATCAGCGATGTTTTCACGGGCTTTATCAGCGAAATTGTCGAGTTTCGGGTAGTACTCTTTGTCCACGTTCTCGACGAACTTTTCTTGCAGGCGAGAAACCGTTTTGAGCAACATCAGGTACACGCCATAATATTTTTTCGCGGTTTCTAGGTCCTCACCCGATTCGTTGGTAAGTCGTTCGAGTTCAGCGGCAAAATTCTTTGCGTTGTCAAAGATGATGGAGACTCGCATGAATTCATCGCCGGTGATCGAATCCAACAAATTGTCGATGCTCTTCGCATCTAGCTTCATGCCGATTCGCTCTAGGTCGGTGACCAGTTTTTGCTTTTCGGCGGTGATTGTTTCTGTGGCGACCGCGATTTCTTCTTCGGCGGAAACGATCTTTTGATCGTAACCGGATTTTGTGGTGACCAGCGGGTTGTAGCTGGAATCAGGCGCCGAAATCTTTTTTCGTCGATAGACGGAGATGTTTTTTCGCTTCTGAATGATTGTTTCTTTGAGTTCTGCAATCTTGATGCGCCGATTGCTAATACTGGAAATTCCTAACGCTTCGCCTGCTACGTCCAAGTAGCCTTCGACCTTTTTCGCTTGCGACTGTTTGCTTTTGCTAAAAATATCATAGATGGCCAGTTCCGAGTTTTCGGGCAGGTCTTGCGCATTATCAAATTCCGCCAAAGCATTGTCTAAGGCCGAATGGGATTTCTCAAAGAATAATTTCATCTCCGCGTCTTGTTGAGCGGCGGCTTCTTTGGTTTGAGCGGATGCGAGTGAGCTAATTCCGGTTAGAGTAATTACCAACGTGAGCGTGATTTTGTAGATTGCTTGCATTGCGATGGTCTTTCTTATTTGAAGCCGAGGAGTGTTCCAAGGTAACAAAAGGCCGCCACTATATTGCATTACTTGTGCTTAGTGGTCGGTCATGTTGAATGATCTGTCGTTATCGGAGGTAAATATACCTTACCCTTACAAAATGAGTTCGCTCTGTTTTAACGGTTCTTGTCAAAAAAAACGACGGCAAGCAAATTGCTTACCGTCGTTTTCGCTTTTTTAACCAAGATGCTTTTGGTTTAAGGAATAAATGCAAGTCCTGTCGTCACCAACGCCTGTCGTCTCAAGCCATCGAGGCTCAACGGAATCGGATCCTTTAGCCAAGGGGCACAGTTGCCAGGCCGGTAGTAGCCCAGAGCATAGCGGCATTCGTTTGGCGGGTGGATCGCCGTTTGATATGGCAGTGTAGCCAAGCTCACGAAAAAGTGTGCCGTTGAGTGTATTGGTTGCAGGATTGGGCCATGCGTGTGACCGTAACGTTCCAATTGTTGGTTTTCGAAGTACAATGGTTTATGGCAGAGAGAAGACGCTGTCCATGTGAACGATTGGGGAACCCAGTTGCGTTGTGGTAAGCGGTCGTCACCGACGCTGCAAAGCTCTGGGATTTGCCAATATTCAGAAACCGCGGACGAGTCAGCATCGCTGAGCTTACTGAAAGGGACTTTTTGTCGGCCATTGATGCCATCGATGATTACGTAGCCTCTTCGCAAGTCGACCATTGCTCCAGTCGCAATCACGTTCCCCAGTTGATCGGTCCACGATCGGGAGATGGCGATATATTGGTCGCGAATTCGGCTGGCTCGTGGGCTGAGATCTAAAGAGATATCGCGAATCGATTGATTTAATAAATTTGTGCGGAACTCTTCGCAAGACAAGCGTGCGGGACGGTTGTCGCCATCAGGCTCGTTCGAGTCCTCTGTAGCTTCCCTTCTTAAGTCGTCACGTTCAGATCTTATACGAGAGAGTCGTTCTTCACGATCAAGGTCACGTTCACGACGCCTTGTCTGTTGTTCTTCGGCTTCGTTTTCCAGTTCCTTCAAACGTCGTTTTAGTTCTTCTTTTTCCTCATCGATTTGAGCTGGCCCGGGTCTGCGAAGTGAATCAATATTTGAACTGGAGTCTGAGTCCGCCTGCTGCGCTGAGTCGCTACGCTGACTACTAACCAAGATTTTTGAGTTTGAACCAAGTCTGTTGGAATCAGAAGTTTGTTGTGATGTTCTGTTAAGCACGGAAACTTGCTTAGCCATTGAAACCTTTGAAGCGTGGCGGCCTCGTGGACTAGGCGAGTTAATCCTTTGTGTGCTCGGTTGTTGCAGCCGTGTTGAAACGTGTACGATGTCTTCGGTTGAAGAATCGTCTATATAAGTTACGGTTCGATCGACTTCACGTTCATCAATTGCGGCGGCCATTCTTTCGTAAGCATTTTGTTCGAATGACTGAACGTTTTGTTGGAATGGTTCTGGTGCTGCGGCGGTATGTTGCTCGGGAGTGAATAGTGGCTGTTGTCTGACTTGTCTTTGCCCTGCCACGCGTTGATTGCGGGGCGGATTTTGGGTGCGGTATTTTGGATGGGCCAAATAATCGACCAAGCGATCTTGTAGACCAACGCGATTGGTTGGACCCGAAATCGATTCGCCTTGATCACTAAATTCTGCTGGATTGGGTAATGCGGCAGTGGACCATTCAGGCGGAACCGAATGTCGGGTTGGAGCGACATGCACGGGAGGCATAGCCGGTCGAGATTGGTAGTGTGTGGCTTGGCCTGAAACTCGATACGAAGCGGAGGTTTCCGGCTTACCAATGCGAAACGACTTTTCGGCCGTTTCCATCAAGTAGGTCTGCTGTGCCTTGTAGGCTTCTTCGGCAAAGTTTGGACTCGCCGCCTGTTCGATTTGAGCTCGCATCATCTGATTTTTGAGCGCGGCTGCTTGTTGTTTGAGATACTCTTGCTGCGATATTTGACCAGTTGCAGAGTTGGTGGGGAGCAAGGCGGCGGCACTTAGCAATACAAACATAACGCTGTTTTTAAGTGAACAGCCATAAGCGCGGCGCTTAACCCGAACTCGGTGTTTGTGGTGCGGTAGCGAACCGCACACAAGATCGTTATTTGAGATCGTCTGAATGAGACTCCGACGTGTAGTTCGGAGCTTCGGAAGTAATGGAAATATCATGTGGGTGGCTTTCTCTAA
>CAZHCH010000054.1:0-11864 GCA_964530985.1 uncultured Pirellulaceae bacterium
AATGAACTTTCGACCAAGTGTTGCAAACCACGCCAAGAGCCTTCGAGTTTTTGGAACTTGGAGTGATGTAAAACTTTGCTAACTTCGATAGAGAGTCGTTGGTCGAGTTCGCGAATACGGTCGTCAATTGCACCGAGCGTTTTCTTTTCAATTCGAAAAGAACCCTGCTCAGCATCGCCTACAATTTTACTTAGCCAGCCAGTGGTTTCAGCACGCGCTGAACCACCGGTCGCATCGACTAGCTGGTCTAGAAAAGAGACTTCTTGGGTAGTTGTTTCGACAACTTGTTCTTGTTCTTGTTCTTGTTCTGCCACTTTCATTCCCTTTCAAAATAATGTTCAATGATTTGCCGCGGTTTAGATTGGTCCAATCCAGCAGGAAATTTCTGCTGTACTAGCTAAGTATCTAGAATTAGCTTTTTTCTTTTTCAAGTTCGGACCGCAATTGAGCCAAACTTTCAGGGTTACTGAGCATGTCTTTGAGCTTCTTTTCAAAGTCGCGACTAACGTTAACGTTCTGACGAGTTTCGAGCAGGGCTTCGCGGAGCTCTTTCATTGCACCGACCGAAGGTACTTGCTTGGCAACTGCGGCTAAGATGGCTTCAGGACCAAAGTCCTCCATCGATTTGAAGTCGAGTTTTACGTTTTGAGTGGTTTCTTCACCTGGTTCACCAAAGTCAACTTCGACTTCTAGTTTTGGTTTGATGTTTTTAACCAAATCATCAAACTTGCCGGGATCACTTACTTCGACAAACTGACGATCACGAAGATCACGTTTGTCAGTGTTGTCTCCAGATAGATCGGACATTACTGCGATATCGAAAGGGATATCCTTTTTTTCGATCGCACCACCGGTTTCTACTTCATACCAAATATGAGTACGAGTTTTGTTCTTTTTGGCTGCGACTTGCTTCGCCGCCATTTTTGACTTGGCCATGTTACTTTCTCAGGCAATAAAGATTATTGTTGTGAGATGGAGCTCCGGAAAGCTGACCATCATTCCCATTTGTAATGAGATTCATTGTAATGAGCCGAACTGGCGACTCAAGAGATTCGGTCCAACCGAATCATAATTTGCAGAAAAGTATGCAATGAAGCCCATCCGAACAAAATGATATTGAAGCTCGAGGGCTGTCTCAAGTCTTAATATCTAAAGATATCAAAAGAATTGAAGAACTTGTTTCGTGGTAAAAAGATGACTTATACATTGTCAAATCAATCAAAAAAGTCATCTTCTAGCGGGAAAATTATTTTCTCATCAGGCTTGGGAGCATCAGGCGCACTGGGTGGATTGGTCGGTGGTGACTTCGTTGTGGGGCTTTTGGGCGTCGCGGGGGTATCCGAAATAGGGGTATCCGAAATAGGGTCGTCGTCCAGTAAAAAAACGGGTTTATTTGGCTCTGAAGGCTTAACAGGGTTGCTGTTTTGGCTGGGCATTGTTGCTTGAGCTGAAGGAGTATCGAGAACAGCAGGCTCTTTGTTTGACTCTTCAACTGAATCGAGGAATGGATTAGCGTCACTTTCGGCGTCCACGTCACTCCAAATTTCAGCATTATCTTCACCTGAAAGCGTTGGCGCGATGATCGAGTCTGGAGCTTCTAGCGTCACAACGAACCGATGTGAACCGGCTATGATTCGACAGCTGCTGGATTCAACTTGCTTGCCGTTGATTTCAATAAAATCAACGGAGCCTTCACCTGCTACTAATGTAGGATTAGTTCGCGATAAGTGAGTGATTTCGATTTCTCGATTGGAATATCGCAAATTGAAGTGTTTTCGGGAAAGCCGCGGATCGGAGACCAGATCCAACGTTTCGTTCGCGCGGCCAACACAAAGTGCGTCGCCATCTTCAAGCAAAATTCGTTGACAAGAAGATGCTCCTTTGCAAGAGATGTCAATTACCAAGGTCACTGGAGGCTCCTTTGATCTTGTCAATAAAAGATTCGAATTCAATGACGGTTGGGTCGTTTAAAAACACCCAGTCTTTCGCTTGGTCGACATCTGGCAATACAAGTATCTCAAACAAACTAAACACCTTGTTCAGCAATATCGAAGCCCCGTTGATCAAATGAAATTTAAGAGCTGTCGGATCCATAAACCAAGCCGCTAGAAAATTAAATTGAGAGGCGATATCAGTATTAGCTACGCCGGGGCTGCTAATAGCTAGTGTCCCAGCCCCGGACTTCGAGTACTTTAGATACGGCTGCACCGCCTCTTTTGAGTCGGCAAATGGCACTAAATACAAATCATTTGCTTCAGCAATGTTGGATGGTGCTGTTGCCAAATAATTCAGGTCAGCGGGTGGATCCCCTTCGAGTTGGCTCTGCAGATGGTTGCATATTAAATGGTAATTCCATTGCGACTTACTTTTATCCAAGATTGGATGAATCAGTCCCGCAAAATTATCGACATTAATCATGACGACGCCATTGGCATGACGTTCAAATTGCGGGTCGATTGATTCGTCAGGTTCGGCTTGGTTGTCAGATGTGGTGATTGCCACGTCGGCAACCAATGGCGCAGCCGCGGTTGGACTTGACTGGTCCGATTCCATTTCAAACCTCATCTGTTCGCCACCAATTTCAATTGAATCGCCATTAGCTAAATCGGCTTCTTTTGTTGGCTGATTGTTGACCAATAGCTTCTCAGCCTTGCCGGTTAGATTTCGGATGGTGCACTTTTGCTGGTTGAAAAATAGTTCAGCATGCTCACCGGCAATATTCGCTGAGTTATTCAAGACAATGTCAGCCGAAAACGAAGCCCCGATACTTAATCGTTGTCCTGCTCGCAGTTGCATTGTTTTGGTGCGTCCGTTTGTATCGTTGTAACTTACTTTTGCAAACATAAAACAATAAGGTTCAAAACCAAAATGAATGGTAAAGCCAACGAGTTACCCAGTCAAAAACAGTTGTTTGTTGGCAAAGAATGACTGCTTTCCGAACTGCACCTATTCTAACTCGGTGATCAGCGGGAAACTGGAATTTAACATTGTAAAAAGTAGAGCCTTGATCTTGGTCTTGATCAACCGGGAAATTTTGAGATTCTGATTGATTCACGGCTGAGATACGAGAGACGGTTGCGGTTACATGGTCTCCATTGAACGGTACGAAGAGCCGAACTTCTTGACCAATTTCGACCAATTCGATGTCCTGTTCAGAGACCTTCATGTTACCTTCGAAAGCCCTCGGGTCGGCCACATACCCTAAGTTCATACCTCGCTTAACGAAGCTGCCGGCAAAAGAATTGGCAGTCCATTGGCCATTTCTAACGGTCAGTGATTGATCAGCAGCGTCTTGGTCAATGGGCGGGTAAGGCTCGGCAACAAATTGCCCCTCTAGCGGGGAGGTCATCAATAACTCGGCTTGCCGCCCCTGAATGTCGTTAAGTTTTCGCTCCCAAGATAGCTTGCGTTGCTTCCAAAATTCGATCTGAGCGGCGATCAATTGAGTCTGGTCAGAGATTTCAAGGGCAGACAATCTCGCACCAGCGTCGTCAATTTGTTGTTGGGCTAGTAGAGTTTCTAGGGTTATTTCATCGTTGGTGATCACAGCGATCGGGGCACCCTGTCGAATCCACTCACCGTCCTTACACTTGGGTTGGATTTGACCGTTGGCTGCTGCAAATACGTGACGAGCATTGGCTAATTGAATTTTAGCTTCCCCAGATATTCGGTGCGCAAAGTGAATTTGGCAGACACCGAAACCGATAGCCAATAGTAGCGCTAACAATCCAAGTGTGTTCGGTAAACGAAAACCGTGGTTCCACGCAGTATTGAAGTAGTACCGAATCGACAGAAAAATGGGAATCGCAGTCAAAATTAACAAGCCACCGATTACGAATCGACCTATTGAGAGCAGTTGATGATTTTCAAAGAATGACCAAGCTGCCCAGCCGATTGCGAATAAGATGAACCAACGATAAACAATCGATGCGGCTGCAAACAAACGTAACCAACTGTTGCGTTGGTGCAGCGTCAAGGCAGGTTCTTTGACAAAGAAGAATTCAGTGAACCATTGACTTAAGCTGGCTTGCGAAACTGCCGCCAAGTTGGGTACTCGAACCCAGTCGGAGAGAGCGTAGTAGCCGTCGTATCGCATCAGTGGGTTTCCGTTGACGAACAACGTATTTGCCGACGCCACTAGCATCATGCCAAACAAGAATCGATGCAACGGCCCATCGAGCGAATAGTACCAACCCCAAAAACAAACGGTCGCAAAGATTAGCTCGACAAATACTCCCGCCAATGACACCAAAATACGTTTGTATCGACTCTTGGCTGTCCACATGTCCGATACATCACAATACAGACACGGTATCATTACCAATAATAGCACGCCCATTTCCGAGCATTCGTGTCCCATTTGCTGGCACGCCAAACCATGTCCGAGTTCGTGAACCATTTTGATGATCATAAACCCGATCATCATCCACAATAGATGCTCGACAGATAAAAGCTCGGCGAATGCTGGGATTTTATGCCAAACCGTTTGAAACGACATGAGCGCATAAATTAGTGTCGAAAAAATTGCTAACGATAAAATTGCAACACTGATTGGATTAAAAACCAAACGCCCGATTGGCTGCAGTAAGCTTAACAGTGGCCCGGGATAGAAACCTGGCAACTTAATACTGAGTAAACCTAAGAGCTGTTGCCAGCGACCACTAGAGGCGAGGCGGGCGTGTTGGTGGAACAGTCGCTCGCCATCGCCGAGTCTTCGGGCTACTAGTAAATTGTCTGATGCGAGATGGTTGACGTAGGAAACGATTTCATTGTCGTTAACCGTGATGCCAAATTTCGATTTAATGCTAGTTTGCAAGTCTTCTAATGTGATGGTGCGTTTCAACGCATCAAGTATGTGAAGTTCTAATTCGCCAAACCGATAAAACTCGTTCGTAATTTTATCTTTGACTGCAAAGCAATTTCCTTGAGTGCCACCTAATTCGATCGCAGATAGGTCACTTCGAGTTGTCCACGGTATGACGGAGTTAGCAGCCATGGGAATTTGTCAGCTATAGTAGGGCGAGATGCCTTGATGTTTGTCCCGATCTTCTAGTCCACCGACATAGCCGATTAGGTATTGATTGGCTAACGCGGTTGTTCCATCAATCATCTTAATTTTGAATGGCCACTAGCGCCGGGTAACTTGCGTTTGTCCGGCTTTGGGTTCGTTTAGTTTTAATTCGACTGTGCCGAGCAACCCTGGTACCAGTTGAAGTTTGGTGTTTTCGATTTCGACCCAAACGCGCATGGTTGAATTCACTGGATTCGCTTCAGGCGTGACGAAAATGACTCGGCCGAAGAAGGTCTGGTCATGAAGCGAATTAAGTTTGGGAGTGAAAACAGCTTTTGTGCCTTCCAGTTGATTCAATGCAATCGCGGCTGGCACTTTAATTTCAGTTTTTAGTTTGTCGAGTTGAATGACACGAGCGACTGGTTGGCTAGAGTCTACCCACTCACCTTTTCGCTTGTAAAGTTCGACAACTTTGCCGGTTAAGGGTGAATTGATTTGATGGTCTACTATTTCTTGTTTGCCAATTTTGACTTCAACTTCACGAATGGCTGCTTGTCGACGTTTGATACTCATGTCGAAAGTCGTTTTATCTTTTTCGGCCACCGCTCGCTCTGCCAGCAAAGCAAGTTGTTCGATTTCTGACATCGGGACAGCCCCAGGCAACCGTTGGTTTGATTGCTGAGCGCGATTGAGCTCAGCTTGCGCGACTAAGATCGACCGTTTCATGTATTCGATTTCAACTGTCGTGGCGGCTTCTTCGGTCGCGATGTCTTGCTCTTTAATTAATCGTTGAAGATTCAGTTGAGCCATTTGGTCATCGATGTCCATTAGTCGCTGTCCGGTTTTGACTAGCGAGCCTTCTTGAATTTCACTCCGCAAGATAACGCCAGAGACTTTGCTTGGAACATCACGGCTTTCGATAATTTTTAAAATGGCGTCTTTGATGACGACAGTCTCTTGTCCGTAGACGCCCCCCACTTCGGCAAGCCAAATTACAGTGATGCAAGAGAAAAATATCAGCGAGATCGGTTTGATCAGATACATGAAATATTGCTCGAAACAAAAAGTAAACGGTCGTCGATTGTTACCAAAACATCCATTCGCTAACTCGATTGCGAAGCTCATAGGTTAACAAGTAAAAGTTGTTGCGGTGGCCGCAGTCAACTTTGCCGTAAACTCGTGCACCCAACCGAAGCGATTGTTCGAGTTCCTGTTTGTCAACGGAGACCGTCGCAATCACGCTAGTTCGTTCCTCGCCATCACGCAAATCACTGCGATAATCAAGTTCGGTCAATAGGCCTTGATAGGTTTTGGTTGAATCTGATTTTAATCGAAAAGATACCGAAATTGGCTGTTGATTGTTTTCTTTCTGTCGTTCGGCGACAAATTCGATCCGATTGTCAGGGATTTTCAGTTTGATTTCCCATGGTCCATCGGTTTGTGCGATCGTCATTAGCATGTCACCGCGGTTGATTGGCCGACCCACAAGGCGTTGACGCAGGTTTTGAGTTGTCACGATCCCTTCAATGGGTGCAAAAACGGTTTGCTTGGCTTCTTGTTGTTCATAGAACTTAAGTCGAGTATTGAGCGACGCTAAACGAATTTTCAATCTCTCAATCTCTGCCGCTTTTTGAGTCGCCTCAGTGACAGCAGCTTCGCCGTCGGATTCTCCTTCGGTTAAGTTCAAATTTCGTAGTGTCTGTTGGGTTTCAGCAATTTCGCCTTCGACCGTAATTAGTTCTTTTTCAAGATCACTAGACGTAATAACCAAGAGTTTTTGTTGAGCGGTAACAATCGAATTTTCATCCACCAAAAGCTGACCGACTTCGCCTTCAAACTGCGCAAAAACGTGTTGCTGATTGACCGGTAATAATGTTCCTTCTCCAGAGATCTCAAACGGGCGCGGGAGAAGGAACAACGTGTAGATCGATAAGCAAGCCAAACTACCCAAGCTGATGCACCACGTCCGCAGACGCTGAGGACTGGTAAATGTTCGATTAAAAACTGCGTCCAAAAAACCAATTGCAGGTATCGAATGAACTTGGGTGCAACGTCGGATCACAGGTGAGGCAAAATTGACGACCTCGTTGATTAATTCGCGTTGTTCGATGGTTTGCCCTGCATCGGAAAAATACTCTAGCAATAATACGCCGTTGAGTTTTTCATCTGTCGTGCAAGGAACAACGTAACCCAAAGGTGACTCAGCACTTTCGATCAATTGCTGAATTTCGTGAGGCAGCTGTTGGCCGTCAAAGTTGATCTGTTCTTGGTGCCAGTCAAATCCTTGCCCCGCCGAGAGTGCAGTTTTTCCCAAGCTAACTAAATTTCGAACGGTGGAGGTTCGGTATGAGATTTGCGATGCGCCGCTGATCGCTTGCATCTTGCCAGTGCTGTCCAAGTAGCTCACACGGTCGGCGTTGGTGATTTTGGCAACGTCGTTCACTAAGTGGAATGAAAGTTCCTTTAGACTGCTGGACTTTCCCAAGTTTTGCATCAACTGGGCAACCAGTGAAATATCTTGAGCGGGTTTATGTGGCTTGGACGCCGTTTGAGCGTTCTCAAAGATCTCAATCTGGCCGACTAACTCAGAAACTAAATCCGAAAATACTTGCTTGACCAGTTCGTTGTCATCTGTAGAGCGAACTAATACGTAGATGAAACGTAGGCCGTTTCGAGCTTGCCGAGAATCGAGGTACGCGCTTCCAAAAGACAGTTGAATCGCACTAGTGGTCGGGTTGGGGTTTTGCTTTAGGTATTGTTTGACGAGTAATTGAACTTCTTCTTGGTTACTGGCCGAAAGGCTGCTCCAGTTAGTGTTGACCGACCGGACTTGACCGCTTTGGTGAGCAACCCAAATGAGAGAAGCGGCTGATTTGGTACTAGCGATGAGCTTTCGGTGCAGTGAACCGTAGTAAGTGTCACGGTTAATATCTAACTGGTTGGCATCAGAGGCGATTGAATCCAGCAACACATCCAGCGCAGTGAGATCAAAACCGATGTTGGAATTGATTTCATTGACCATAGTTGGGGCCTAATTGCGTTTTGGCTCAATAGCGAGCCCGAAAGTAAGAATCGGTAAAATGGGAAGAGTTTTAGTTGGCGCAGCCTTCGTTTTACCGAGTTGGGTGTTAATTTTGCCGCATCAGAACACAGTTTTTAAGAGCATTTTGTGAAATCAGCCTGAATTTTCGTTACGGTTGTCCCGATTATGACAAAAGAAGCGATTTGCCTAGAAGGGCAAGCTGTCCGGCTTGTGATGGGTTTTAGGTCTAGGGTTCTTCTTTCAGTCAGTAAAAGGCGAAGATAATGCACGGTAGTCATGTAAGGAAGTCAATCCTTGTGGTGATTTGGTGTGCGATGTGTTTCTCATCGGGATGTCAGACTAACCATAAGCTTAATACCTCTTTCGCCCCAATAGATGCGACGACACCATTTTCTGGTCCTTCGTACTTGCAACCGGCAAAGGCTGCGTTGACCGATAGCGGTTGCGAAAGTTCTTCTGCTATTTTGGACAGTATCTCGCCGGAAACGGCAATTGACTACGCCAACGTACAGTATCAGTACCTTTCATTGGAGGACTGTATTCGTCAGGCGCTATTGGAATCGGAAGTATTCCGAGAGCTTGGTGGTGCGATTGTAAACCAAACTGCTGCTGTGCAGACTGCTTTGGATCCGGCTTTGCAATTTACTAATCCGATTTCGGGTGAGGAAGCTGCATTAAGCGAGTTCGATGCAAACTTTGACTCAAGTATATTCTTCGAAAATAATGATCGACCGTTCAACAATCGTTTCACGGGCCAAGACGGAGTGTTGGACCAAGACTTCCTGACAACACAGGCCGGGTTTAGCAAATTGGCGGCTACAGGAACACTGTTTACGTCACGAGCAACCGTGAACTACGATGCGAATAATCAATCGGGCAATCGATTTGGATCGACGTGGGAAACAATTGTGGATTCAGGGTTTCGTCATCCTTTATTGCAAGGCTCTGGCAGCCTATTCAATCGAATTGCTGGACCCAGCCAGATTCCGGGTCAGTACAATGGCATCTTGATTTCTCGTACCAATTCCGAAATTTCGTTGGCGGACTTTGAAGATTCTGTCCGCGAATTTGTTAGCAATGTTGAAAATGCCTATTGGGATTTGTATTACGCTTATCGAGAATTGGATACACAGACGGCGGCTCGAGATGCTGCTTTGATTGTTACTCAGCGCACGGAGGAACTTCGTCGAGCAGAGAAAATCGGCCAGCTTGAGTTGGCAAGTGCCAAAGAACAACTCCTTCGGTTTGAATCAGCGATTATCGAGTCACTGGAGGGTCGCTTGATAGATGGCACCCAATCTAATAGCGGTACTTCAGGTGGTAGTTTTCGCCGTACCGTTGGTGTCAGAACCGCTGAACGTCGGTTGCGTTACTTGTTGGGCATGGCGATCACTGACGGAACTTTGATCAAACCATCAGAGCAACCAATTAAGGCAGCATTAGCATTTGATTGGGAGCAAACGGTCGATGTCGCATTGGCGAAGCGGCCGGAAGTTCGTCGTCAGCAATGGTTTATAAAGCAAAAAGAACTTGAGCTGATTGCCGCTCGCAACTTCTTGTTGCCACGATTGGACATTGTGGGAAATTATCGCTTCCGAGGTTTGGGTAAACATCTGACCGGAGGGAGTGTAACGTTTAATGACGATGTTGCCGCCAATGTCGACACGGTATCGGCACAGTCGGCAGCGTTTTCAGATTTGAGCAGCGGCAATTTTCAAGAAGTTCAGTTTGGAGCAGAGCTTCGTTTGCCAGTTGGCTTCCGCCAAGCAAATGCTGCGGTGCGAAATGCGGAACTGACAGTTCATCGTGAACGCTCGGTCATGAAAGAGTTGGAACGGAAGATTGTCTTGGATTTGAGTAACGTAATCGCTGAATGCCGGCGTTCTTTCAATGCGATGCAGGTTGCCGAACGCCGGTTCGAGGCTGCGGTTGAATATCGAACGCAAGCTGCCGAACGGGTCAAAAATGGACGCTCGCAATATGACGTGCTGTTAGAAGCTCAACGGCGGATTCTCGAAGCACAACTGCAGTTTGTTAATGCAGAAGTTGAATATGCAATCGCGATTAAAAATGTGCACTTTGAACGAGCAACTTTTTTAGATTATCACGGTATCGCATTGGCTGAGGGGCCATCGGATGCTCAAGCCTACGCTGACTACGCGGGGCGCCGTAGTCGTATGACGAGGGAAATTAATTACGTTATTCAGGATTCCCATATTTCGCAAACATCCGCATCTGCAGGTTTGGACTCAAGTTGCCAAACTTGCGATCAACCAGATAGCAGTTATGGAACGGAGCTAGAGTTTGCCAATGGCAATACGTTGTTGCCGCCAGTCGCTACCGTAGCCGTAGTTGACGCTCCGGTGACGAATGAGCCTCTGATGGCAAATGGCGTTGGTAAGAGGCATGAATATATTCCGAGCGTTCTGCCAGTTCCAATTCACTCAGATGCAGCAGTGCAAGGGCCGGTGGTTGCGTCTCCAGAAGCCGCTAAAAGTCTGCCTGAGGGTGACCAGTTGCCGGCACATGGTCTGGGAAAACCGCATACTTACCAGCCGATCGTGTTGCCAACACCTACGGCCAAGGCAGTGATTCAAGCTCAAATACCGGTTGAGCCCGCTGTTGTTAGTCCGGATTCTAGTTCGGAATCGGTTGAGCCGTCGGAGCCAAAAGGTGAAAGCACTGGCGATTCGGTTAAGCAAATACCAGCGCAAATACCAGCCGCGGTGGAATCGGTGCCGCCTGCACCTCCAGTACAACAACCTGCACCTCCAGTGAAATCGGTTGAAGCGAAGGACGCGTGGCGAATTTCACAGCCGGTTGTGGATCTTGATTTTATAAGGTCGGCGAGCCGGAGCCAATCAACAGTCAAGTAACTAGTTAGCGGGATATCCGGAGAAGTAGATCTATAGATCAAGCTCGCGATTGAATCGAACCAATTCAATACTGTCTTGTTGAACCAACACGCAGGTGTTGATTTCAGCGAACAGCAGCTTAATGTGCTTAGCTGGCAATAAGGTGAGGAACATGCTAAGAGCCTGCGGGTGGCCGAGCCGTTCGAACCAACGTTTGGCTGCAAAAAATCTAATTAAGTCGTTTTGAGATTTTTCGGTTAGCAGGAACATTCTTGGTCCACTTTGATCCGAGACGGCTTGTTTAATATCGCCAAACGAACATGGCACTAAGCAGACATTAGTTTCGATGTCAAAGCACTGCAATGACGATAGGTGTTGCTCAAGCAGTTCAAGGGTAGGTAGTACTTCTTTACCTGTCCAGCGACAGCATTTGCCGGTATCTGAACCGCCAGGAATCAAATTTTGCGATCCCGAGTCCGATGAGTCGGGTGGTGTGTCGGTTGGTTGAGATTGATCGAAATTGTGATCAGGAAAGGTCTCAGCCGCCATCACGTCAAAATCTGGAAGCACCAGCGAATTTCCATTCATGTTTTCAATCACATTCAAATCTTCTTCTGTCAGTTTGGTATCGGTGGAATCGACTGAATCAAATTCGAAAATAGGCTTGTCAGTTTTAGTTGAGCTTGAACGACCAGAGTCGTCGGTGGATGTTATTTCTTTGGGTGTTGGGTCACTACTGGTAGGGGTAACGGATTCTAATTGGTTTTTAGTTGAGTGATCGGGCTCGATCTCATTGGGTTCAAGATCTGTTTTATCGCTTGGTAAGATAATTGGGGGTGCTAGGTTTTCTGTCTTGTTTTCTTTGGGTTTGACAGGTGGACTGATTGTCGGTGTTTCGAGTTGATTTTGTGATTGTGTGACGGCGACTTCTGGTTGTGTGAGCGCGACTTCTGGT
>CAZHCH010000054.1:11964-14708 GCA_964530985.1 uncultured Pirellulaceae bacterium
GCGACTTCTGGTTGTGTGAGCGCGACTTCTGGTGCATCGCTTTCTTCAGCATTTCCGTGATCATTGAACGCGATGTTAAATGATGCCGAAGGCCTTTCGGGCAGTGGGATTTTTACTTGGATGGCGACAACGCCAATCTTTAGAATGTCCCCGTCCGTCAATCGGGATCGATTTTTGTTACCACCAGCGATGGTGATGGTCGCATTGTCATCAAAGCATTCAATGAATCCACCATTCTGGCGGCAACCGATCCGACAATGCATGGGCAGGACGCCAGAAGCTCGCACACAGTAGTCGGCCGCTGAAGACGAACCTAGCGTACAGAACTGTCCCGACATTAGGCGAATGGAAATATCATGTGCCGGATCGATTGATTTTAATGTTAATTTAGCCAAGTATTGACACCACTTTGCGAACGCCGTTGTCTTCTAAGTACGTCGAATTGATTGAATTAGCTTATTTACGACTATGGATCAAAATTATTGTTGGACAATACCCATTCGAGTATCTGAGGCTCTAAGAGGTTGGTTTTGACCATAATTTCAGTGATTCATCATCATCGGTCGACTTTTATCAAAAGAGTATTGGGAAATGGACGCGAAAATTCATCCAGCCGATGTTTACGTGTTTTCTATGGGAATGTTGCTGTAAATCTTTAATGTCAATGTATTTTTGAATTTTCACTTGAATACTGTTTTGATAGGCAGGTATGCTGGAAGCAAAATTAGCGGCAAGCAAGATGGGAAACTGCTAGATAAACTGTTGAGGCTGATATTTTATCGACAACGATAATATCTGGCTAATACGGCTCTTTTCAGGTTCTTTCCTGTACGATGTTCTGCTTTCGCCTTTTTTGACAAAGGTAATTATCAAGAATTTTGGGGATGTAGTGGTCGATGAGAAATAATTCGGTCTCGTGGAAAGAGGGAATGTTTTTGCTGCCGCAGCATTTTCAGCAGCAAGACGACCATTTTGTTCACCAGTTGGCGAGCAGTGCTCGAATATCTAGCCCGTACGATTATGGGGTCCGGTCGCTAGAGATTGATTCGACTGCGTTCGAAGATTGGCAGTTTGCATTAGCCAAAGCCAGCGGTCGTACAAAGAGCGGCACTCTGTTTGACTTTGAATCCGGTGAAGTACCACGGTTGGATTTGAGAAGCTGTGATGACGGTGTTGTTAAAGAACAACTAGATGCCAATCAACCTGTAACGGTTTACTTGGCATTTTCAATAGCCAAACCGAATTCTAAAAATGTTTCCAGCAGTGCAGACAATGCGCGGTATTTCGAGTTTGAAGAAACGACATTTGATTTGCACAGTGGTGGCAATGATCGAGATATTGTATTCAAAAAACTCAAAGCTACGTTGACTTGTTCGGATCAAAAGAGTTTAGATTACGAATACATCCCTTTGGCTCAAATTGAATTAACGGAATCGGCGGGCGGGCAGATTCCTAAGATTTCTACAACGTTCTTACCATCATCGACTGTTTCAATGGCGACTGACCAAGCCAAGCAGCATTATCAAAAGATGGAAGATCAGTTGTCGGGATATCTGAGGCGGTTGATCGAGTATTTAGACGCCAGTGGGTTTGGCGTGTCAGGTATTGCCGATCAAGAGAATAGTGAAACGCTTTTCCGATATTTAAAGTTGAGTGAGTTGCGAGGTTGGCTAGTGACTCATAATCAATCTCTGGGCAGCCATCCGTTCGACAATTTCCAAAAGCTTTGCCAAGTGATCGGGCAATTGACGATCGTGGACCCGCAGCGAGAGCGATTGGTCAACTACGCAAGGTACGATCACGATCAGATTTACGAATCGTTGTCTTGGGCTTGGGAGCGCATTCGGCGTTGTTTTGTCGACCCTGGCGATACGCGAATCAAGCGAATCCCATTGGTTGCTGAATCAATGCAAACCGAAGCTGGCCCAGATGTAATTATGAAGGCAGTTTTGGCCCCAGAAATGTTTGGCAGTCAATGGAAGCTTTACTTGGCATTTAATTACGGCGACATGAACAAGGAAGACGCAGCCTTGTTTTTCAATACGTACTTGAACGACGCGAGCGAGTTTTACTGGAAGTTAGGTAGTCATGAGAAAATCGATCGTTATTTCGTCAACCGCGAACAGGGTGTGATTTTCGACAACCCAGAGCGTACTAAGGCCGACTTGCCCAAAAAAGCAGGTTGGATCTATTCCGACATCAAACGAGACGAATATTGGGACGGAGTCATGCAGTCGGGGACTTTGTGTCTAAGAATTGATCAAGAGAATTTGAGGACGCCCGCATCCGATCTGGGCACTGAGAAAATTACTGTTGGAATTAACCAGCGTACGTTTCAGTATCGCATGTCGATTTTTGCCGTCAAACAAAATGGCTAGTCAAATTGGCCAGTCACAAACCATGTAGAGTCTGAGTTTCCACGTTAAACGCTTTATAACATTTTACGTCTATGAGTCCTGAGTACGAAAAGGTTGTTGATCCTTTGATATCTAGCTTGCTGGAGATTATTCAGCGGTCGGATCGAATGACCATCCATGAGCTGACCGTCGAACTTCGAGGAGAGTTCGATCGAGCGAATTTGTTGATGGAAACCGATCGAGAATGGAAGTACGCGACTTATGCGCTGGTCGCTTGGGTCGATTCAGAGATCATTGTCAATCACAATCGTTGGAAAGACGAAACCCTCGAATCACACTACTTTAAGACGGGTAATGCGTATACCGAGTTTTTTCTCCGAGCTGAAA
>CAZHCH010000054.1:14808-18879 GCA_964530985.1 uncultured Pirellulaceae bacterium
CGCTGTATCCGTTCCGGGTAATCAACAGCTATTTCGGTCGGTTCTTCAATCGGGTACTCGGTAAACGAGCGTTTTCACTAACGTTGGCAGGCAAGGTATCAATCGCGTTTTTTGTTTGCTTCGTTTTGTTCATCACCATTGTGATGTTGATGCACATTTTCAGTGACCGGATTTATCAACAGGATTCTTTTACTAATTACTTCATAATCGATTTTATTTTGTACTACCTCAGCGCATTGGTTATTTCGATCGGCCTTTACTGGGGCTTTCGATTGGCAACTCGAGATAAGCCGTCGTTGTATCCTGAAATCGATCAATGCTGGAATGCATTCGAAAAATGGCGAGAGAAACAGAGTCTAGGTTGGCATGAATTCAGTCGATTTCTTGTTTTGGGGCCAGATCTGGAAATCTCTAAAGCGATGCACGCTGACATGAAAGATAAAAAAATAGGCGCGGTTCCTAGTGGGGCCAACGATTGGATGCATTGGTTCGGAACGACGGAGTGTCAGTATTTGCATCTTAAAAAAATCTCACATACGAGTCATCGTGTGGAACGATTACAGTCACTTCAATCCGGCCCAGGGAGTGTTGCGTTTTCACCCGCCAATACGCTTCAAGCATCCGTTGGGGTGGCAGAGTGGTCTTCTGAAGTCGGCGTTCACGATGCTACCGCGGAAGTTAGTGACTATGGTAGCTCAGTCGATGATTTTGGCGGTTCGCTAGACGCTGCAAATTCTTTGGATGCCTTCGGTTCAGACGATGTGGATCCAACGGACATGAGTGTAACATCGGAAAGCTCAGATGCGGATTCCGAAGCAGCATCATATACGGACGATGATGATTCGCCGGCAGAGCGAATGCACTATTTGGCAAAGATGATGCAAGCTAAAACCGCTGGCGAAATTCCTTTCCATGGAGTCGTGGTGACGATTCCTTTTGATAAGTTCTTGATGAAGGAAAATTTCAAATCGATTACCGCATCCGTCAAGCAAGATCTACTACAGTTGCGAGAAGTTGGCGAAGTAATGTTTCCAGTTTCAATTGTCTTTTCGTCGATGGAAAAGGATCAGGGATTCCCTAAATTGCAAAACCTTTTGGGAGCGCAGCGAGCGACGGCAGGGCGCTTTGGGGCGGGCTGCCGAGTTGAGGATGTGCCAGCGGTAGATAAGGAGAATCTGAACATTCAAGCGCAGAAGGCTTGTCAGTCTTTCGAGGATTGGGTCGTGAATCGTTGGGCGAAACCCAGCCAGCTTGCCCGCGCTGCGCAAAACAAAGAACTCTACAAAATGGTTGTCCGTGTTAGGCAGCAGTTTAAGCCTCGTTTGGAACACTTGTTACAGGAAGCGTTGATCTGGACTCCATCTGAATCCCCCAATGGTGAAATGACGGATGTTTCCTTAGCAGGATGCTATTTCGTTTCAACAGGCCAACATTCGAGCGATCGAGGATTTTTAAACGGGGTGTTTTTAAAGTGTCAGGAGTTTGCCGAAACCAGTGGCTGGGCGGATTCAATTTTGAGCCGCGATAGAATTTTTTCTGTCATCTCAACCCTTTTGTTTCTTGGCGCAATCGTCACGCTAATTTCCGTCGGAATCTTTTTCTTCCAGAGATAATATATGACTCAGTCGCATTCAGAAGATTCCGACAATCAGCATGAAGAATTTGACTCGTTGACGAACGGTGTGCCCGAAGAGCAACCAACTCACGAAGAGATTCTCGAGACGATGCTGGAACAAACCAAACATTATTTGGATGAAGATAGTTTTCACGAACAATTTACAGAATACGTTCGCGAACAACGTTTAGCCTCTAAATTTGATTTTGAAAACCTATCGGAATTGGTTCGTTGCGTTCTCGGGCAGACAAAAATTCAGCAACTACCGATCGACTACGAAGAATGTATCAATTGGATTGCGACCTGTATCTACGAAGACCCATTGACTAATGAGCGGGCGGCGAGGTTGTGGAGGTCAATAATCAACCGGATTCAGGGTTAGATATATGGATACATTTCAAAGCCGAATCGAAGAGCATCAGGCGTTGGTAATATCAATTGCCAGTCAGATTCACAAGCGATTGCCGCGATTCATTACCTTTGAAGATGTCTTGTCCTATGGTCAGGTCGGTTTGACACAAGCTTCACGAACTTACCAACCGCGACCTAGCACGAAGTTCTCGTCTTATGCCTATTATCGGATTACAGGGGCGATCTACGACGGCATTGTCAGAATGAATTGGACTTCACGCGCCGAATATCGCCGTTACAAGGCACTGCGCGACGCGAATTCGGTAGCCGAATTGAATTCGGGAAGCGACGATTGTGACGATCCTGAGAGAGATGCGCATTGGTTTTTAAACACGGTTGAAAATCTGGCCGTTGTTTACGTGTTTTCTAGCGCTGACGACGAAAATCCAATTGAAAATCAGTTGATTGGAAATAATGATGCTCCAGAGGACGTGGCGGAACGGAATGAGCTATCCAGAAAACTGCACCAAGCAATTGGTGGACTAGATGAACTCGAACAACAGCTGGTTCAATTGACCTACTTCCAAGGTCAATCGTTAGCTGAGGCTGCTAAAGGCTTGGGTCGTAGTCGGTCGTGGGGTAGTCGAACTCATGCCAAAATCCTCAAAACCCTAGGAACAGAGTTGCTAGGGCCGGGGTTCGAAAATGCATGACACAGCTAGAGTTTTGGTTTCGGCCAAGGCCATAGAATCCATGCAACATCGATGTATTGAACCAAATATTTAAAAGTTACAAACCACTAGAAATACTATTTCATTTTATCATTAGTTGGGTGTCATCATGAGTGTAGGCGAAAACGAAGCTCCAGAAGTAGTTGATGAAAGCGAAGTACAAGAAAACGCTTCTGTTGAGAATGATGTCGATGTGTCCGAAGATGAAAATGCTGCGGATGGCGATTCGGAACAAGATCAGCCGGAAGTGAGTGACGCATCCAGTGAGGACGTATCCAGTGAGGACGCATCCAATGGGGATGAGTCCAGCCAGGATGATTCAGCCGAAGCGCAGATTGAACGTTCGGCTTTTGAACCAAGTTTCGAAGAAGACATTCTAAACGATCATGTTCGTGCGGCGTTGGCTCCTATCAGTGACTCGTACCCGTGTGGGGAGTCGGAGGACATGGCTTCGTCGGTTATTTCGCAGATAGAAACAACTGGCGATGGCATTCACGAAGCGCTTCGTAACGCCTTTGGTGAAGCCGTACGTGACGATAGTCTTAGCAGTTTTGATATGGCCAGTGTCGGCCGCGATGCCGACTCATTAGTCGACCAAATCATTGAATGCTTAAATGAGAACTGTAAGTCGTTGGTCTTGGCGTCCTACTTGCCACATTTAATGTTAATTGGATATGGCCCGGAGGGTTTTGATGCAGGCCTAACGATCGTTCGTGAATTGACGACCCAATATGGCGATCAAGTATTTCCTCGCGACAAGGAACGCCTGGGAGGATTTTTGCGACGAGGGGTTTACATTGGGAACGATGACAAGGTCACAGACAATTACAAATTGTTTTTGTATTTGGCGATTACCGAGCAAGAAAGCCTACCCTACGCGTTATTGCGAAACGCAAAATTAAAAGGCACCGGTGGTGGAATTGAGGGTAGTTACTCGGCCGATGCAGCTAGGTCGTCTGCTAGTTTTTATGTTAAGTTGATCGACAATGGCTTGGAAAAAGTAATCGAAACGGCGAAGGAAACCAACCAAGCGTTTGGGGAATTTCTCAATGACAATACGTATGAGCTTGTTAGCTTTACGTTCATTGAAAGCCTTGAACGCATGGCGTCAATTATACGAAATTTGGCAACCGAAAACTGTGCGGATTATCCTCCAGTCGAAGAGGAAGAAGCAGCAGGCGACGACGGTTCGGCGCCGACAGTAGCTGTCCAGCAGCCGATGACAGGCGAAATTGTCGATCGCGATCAAGCCATCAAAATGTTGGGCAAGATCGCAGATTTCTTCCACCGTACCGAACGCCATTCGCCAATTTCATACCGAATCCGTGATACCATTCGTTGGTGCAAAATGGACTTTCCAGAGTTACTGCAACT
>CAZHCH010000054.1:18979-20951 GCA_964530985.1 uncultured Pirellulaceae bacterium
GCGCGAGCATTTAGTGGGTGTTGTTCGCGAATTTTTGGCACACAATCGCCCGGGCGGCTGTAACCAATTGAATACTGGCAGGTGTTAGCGCGAGTTATACCCGTATTGTAGGGTAAGAGCGCGACACTTGAAAAGAAATGGGCACCCGATAATAGTGGTTGAAGGCGAGGATGGGTATGACCATAACGCTCTAAGTTAGCCTCTTCAAAATACAGAGGTCGATGTTTCATGTTGGGGCTACGCCAAGTTTTAACGGTCAAATCGGTGTAGCGCGAAGAAATGCCGTAGCTGCGATTCGCAAGGTAGGGATCGCCGACAGTGTGCTGGACGATGGCCTGCGACAACGCGTCATTAACGATTCCTTGATGAAGGTTTGAAACTGGTAGCTGATCCAACAACGAGTTTTCATTATTTGTTGGTACGGGATACAGTTTGTTCGCCTGGGAACTCTTTTGTTGCGGTGTGAAGACTCTTCCTCCCTTAGGTCTCGCGGCTACCGAATGAAAGTTCGCTTTTTTGCGAGTTGGTAGGTTTGCGTTTGAGTTAATCGGTAGAGGAACTTGGTTAGCCACGCGGGCGTCAGTAGGTGGATGCTCTGGCGCGGGCTGGATGTCGGAGTCGCTGGTTGGCACACGAAATTCTTCGGGGTTTACCAGAGAAGGCACAGGAACTTGGTCGGTAATCTGATAGACGACCGGTGAAATCGCGTCAGTCACTACAGTGTCTGCTGGCGGAATATCTGGAGCGGGCTGAAGGTCTGAATCGCGCCTTGATACGCGAAATTCCTCTGGGCTTGCCAGAGGAGGCAAGGGAGCTTGGCCAGTGAATACATAGACGACAGGTGAAATCACCTTTGGAGGTTGGATTGATCTCGTTGTGTGATATTGCCGGCTAGTGAGTGAGGGTTGTTCTACCGTTGATAAACCTGCCCATTTCACTTCGGAATTTGCGCCTGTGATGCTGTTTGTCATGGCAGTGTCCGGTTTTGGACTCAAGCGCTCGAAGGACGTTTCTTGAGCAGACAGAGCATTTCCGTACGGAATGTAAGCTGAAATGGTGGTAACCAAAACAAATATAAAACTTCGGACCGCTTGAATTGGCATAGTAATATCTCGCTCGGAAGAAAGGAAACTACTTCTCACGTTCGGAATATGCATTGGATTTCTTGATTTTTATCTTTGTATGGTTCGTACCGTGCATGCATATCGTCAAATCTGGGTAATTTGGTCAAATCTTGACGACTCGTTGGCCAGCCATAATTACAATGAGCAATAAAAAAATAAATGGGTGGGAAATGGATCAACAGAAAAAAACTACATATCATCCACAACAGTTAACGCGGCACCAAAAATTGGAGCGAAGGCGTTTGCTGAATGCTGATTTTAATTTGATCGGCGGTCAGTTTGAATTAAGTAATTTTGTTGATACGAGTAGTGATCCTAATCTAGTCACGTTCAGTCAATCTGCGTCTGCGCCAGAAATTTATCAGGTTTCGCTCGCCGATGGAGTGTTCAATTTTGGTGGAACCGGCGCTGTGCCTTCTGGAATAACAGGGGACGGCACTAACCTGCTTACTCTAGACACTGACGTGAGTGCAATCACGTCGATCTTAGCCAGCAGTACAACCGGGGATTCATTTGATATTGAATTCGGTACCTCCTTTGACTTCACCGGCGATATCACGATCGAACAAAGCGGCGGCGGTGTAAATTTTGGCACCATCTCACAGCAAATGGGAGCGGAGTTCACTCACCTCGGCACCTTAGACATTACTGGGGTTGATGAGGTAAACCTGAATGAAGCCGACAATGATTTTGATAATGTTCGGATTGAGGCCACTGATAATATTACGCTGGTGGATACTGACGATATCGATCTGGAAGCTGTCCAATCAGCCATGGGTGCAGTTGATGTAATGGCCGGCGGCAATGTACAAGTAGATGGTGCTGTTGATGCGGGCACTTCGATCGAT